>JAGKQJ010000159.1 GCA_017898095.1 Bacillaceae bacterium Marseille-Q3522
GGATAAGCATTACTTCAGTATATCGGAGGCAAAGAAAATATTTCTGTTGTCACCCACTGTGCAACAAGAATGCGCTTCGTTTTAGTGGATCCGAAAGCGGCGGATGTGAAGCAAATTGAATCCATTCCTGCCGTAAAAGGGACATTTACACAGGCAGGACAATTTCAAGTAATCATTGGCAATGAAGTAGCATCCTTTTATAATGAATTTATTAAATTTGCGGGGATTAGTGATGCATCTAAGGATGAAGCAAAATCGGCTGCGAAACAAAACATGAATGTTTTACAAAGATTGATCGCCCATCTCGCAGAAATATTTGTGCCATTAATTCCTGCTCTTGTCGTAGGCGGACTTATCCTTGGTTTTCGTAATGTTATTGGTGAAATCGCCTTCATGGATGGCGGAACGAAAACGTTAGTAGAAGTATCGCAATTTTGGAAAGGAACAAATGATTTTTTATGGTTGATTGGTGAAGCGATTTTCCACTTTTTGCCGGTTGGCATCACATGGGCGATTGCGAGGAAAATGGGAACAACGCAAATTCTCGGAATTGTGCTCGGGATTACGCTAGTTTCGCCGCAGCTGTTAAACGCTTATGCGGTAGCAGGAGCCGAATCGATTCCATTTTGGGACTTTGGCTTTGCCCAAGTAGATATGATCGGTTACCAGGCGCAAGTTATCCCGGCAATTCTGGCAGGTTTATTACTTTCCTTTATCGAACTCGGATTACGTAAGGTAATCCCAAATTCGATCTCGATGATTGTTATTCCACTGCTTGCGCTCTTGCCAACGGTTATTATTGCTCACACTGTTCTCGGCCCGATCGGCTGGCAAATTGGTTCTTTCATATCTGATGTCGTTTATAACGGGTTAACTTCAGCATTTGGCTGGTTATTTGCCGCAGTATTCGGCTTTGCCTATGCTCCGCTCGTCATTACCGGCTTGCATCATATGTCGAATGCTATTGACCTGCAATTAATGAGCGAGTTCGGCGGGACAAATTTATGGCCAATGATTGCCCTGTCCAATATTGCCCAAGGTTCTGCCGTTTTAGCAATGATCTATTTAAATAGAAAAGATGAAAAAGAAAAACAAGTCTCCATACCGGCAACAATATCATGCTACCTGGGAGTAACAGAGCCGGCAATGTTCGGGATTAACTTAAAATACGGCTTCCCGTTTTTAGCGGCGATGTTAGGTTCCATGCTTGCAGCCGTTATATCCGTCGGCAGTAATGTGATGGCGAATTCAATCGGTGTCGGGGGAATTCCGGGAATCCTTTCGATTCAAGCAAAATATATGTTGATATTTGCGCTAGCCATGATTGTCGCCATTGTGGTTCCGTTTTTACTTACCGTTATTTTTGCTAAAACGAAAATGGGAGTAAAAGCGTACGCGCGGATGGGAAAATAACGAAACAGCAGATCTTTGAAAAAATACAAAATAGCAACCAGTCTATTTCTGGTTGCTATTTATCCTTTTATTCAGGTGGGATAGAGTCCCCCTCTACTTTCCCAGGGTTCCCTGAGCTCGTTGGAACAAAAGTTAGCAGAACCGTTCGGAAGCAAAGAGAAGCAGCGATTCTGTGAATCTGGCGAGAGTGGTTCATTTTTCGCTATATAAAAAATTAACACATAGTAACAAGAGGAAAAGGAAGGTACAATTCATGAAACAACCATGGTGGAAAAAAGCAGTTGTATATCAAATTTATCCGAAAAGCTTTTATGATACAACCAGAACCGGTACAGGTGATATACGTGGAATTATTGAAAAATTAGATTATTTAAAGGGATTGGGCGTTGATGTACTTTGGTTAACTCCTATATATGATTCGCCGCAGCGTGACAATGGATATGATATTCGCGATTATTATCGTATTTATCAAGCATATGGCACGATGGCTGATTTTGAGGAGTTGTTACGGGGAGCTCACCGCCGTGATATAAAAATCATCATGGATATCGTTGTAAATCATACCTCTACTGAGCATGATTGGTTTCGCCAGGCAAGCCAGTCGAAAGCCAATCGTTACCGTGATTTTTATATTTGGAAAGATGCGCAAAATGGCGGGAAACCGACAAATTGGCAATCGAAATTTTCCGGATCAGCGTGGAAATATGATGAGAAAACTGCACAGTATTATTTACATTTATTTGATGTCACGCAGGCGGACTTAAATTGGGAAAATGAAGCTGTACGTCAAGAAGTATACAAGATGATGGCTTATTGGTTGGAAAAAGGAGTCGATGGTTTCCGGCTTGATGTCATTAATTTAATTTCAAAGGATCAGCGCTTTTTAAATGACGATGGCTCTATACCGCCGGGAGACGGGCGTAAATTTTACACGGACGGGCCGCGTATTCATGAATTTTTACAGGAAATGAACGAGAACGTTTTTTCCAAATATGATATGATGACGGTTGGCGAGATGTCTTCGACGAAAGTCGATAATTGCATCAAATATACGAAACCAGAGCGGAAAGAGTTAAATATGACCTTTCAATTTCACCATTTGAAGGTTGATTATCCAAATGGTGAAAAATGGGTAAAAGCAGATTTCGATTTTATTGCATTGAAAAAGATTTTGTCCACCTGGCAAAAAGAAATGCATGATGGCGGAGGCTGGAATGCGTTATTTTGGTGTAATCATGATCAACCAAGGGTTGTCTCACGGTTTGGCGATGAGACGAAATATCATAATGAGTCGGCAAAAATGCTTGCAACGGTAATTCATATGATGCAAGGAACTCCTTATATTTACCAGGGAGAAGAAATCGGGATGACGAATGCAAATTTTTCCGATATCACTGATTATCGCGATGTTGAATCGTTAAATATTTATAACAAGAAGAAAAGTGAAGGAATGACGGATGAAGAAATCATCGCGATTCTCCAGCAAAAATCACGCGATAATGCAAGAACGCCAATGCAGTGGACAGATGGAGAGCATGCCGGCTTTACAACCGGTATTCCGTGGATCCCGACAGCGGCTGATTATCAAAAAATCAATGTGCAAAAAGCATTAGCGGATAAAAATTCGATTTTTTATCATTATCAAAAACTGATCCAACTGAGAAAACAGTACGATATTATTACAAATGGCGACTATCAGTTGATTTTGGCAGGCCATCATGCTATTTTTGCGTATATACGGAGTAACAATCAAGGGGAAAAGCTCCTGGTAGTGAATAATTTTTACGGGGAAGAAACGGATTTTGTTCTGCCGGCAGAAGCTTGTACGGATGAGTATACAAGTTCACTTTTGCTATCCAATTACGAAGATTCCCCGGCCCATGTGAAATCTTTTCAATTGAGACCATACGAATCTGTTGTGTATTATTTGAAAAAATAAACTTGATTTGCCGGGTGACCGGATTTGCTTTCCCTTTTTGAAACGGGGTTTATGATGCTGAATAAATACTTTTTTATTTATCAAGATATTGCAAACGCGATAAAGGAAGGGGAGATCGCGCCGCATACACTTCTCCCCTCCGAAAATGAATTAAAGGAACGGTACAATACGTCAAGAGAGACGATCCGCAAGGCGTTAAATCTATTATCGCAGGAAGGCTATATTCAAAAAGTAAGAGGAAAGGGATCCATCGTCATTGACCGTAATATTTTTGATTTTCCTGTTTCCGGTTTGGTCAGCTTTAAAGAATTAGCGCAAAAAATGGAGACGAAGCCGGTAACGAAAGTTCGTGAACTTTCCCTGATAAAACCGGATCAGAAAGTTAGAAAGCAATTGCATGTTACTAGTAAAGACGCAGTGTGGAAAATTGTCCGCACAAGAGAATTCAGCGGCGAGAAAGTAATTTTAGATAAAGACTATTTAAATGAAAAATATGTTCCGATGATCACGAAAGAGCAGTGTGAAAATTCGATATATGAGTATTTGGAGAATGAACTGCAGCTGCAAATAAGTTTTGCCAAAAAAGAGATAGTTGTAAGTGAACCGACAAAAGAGGATCGGGAATTGCTTGATTTGGACGGTTTTCATAATATTGTTGTGATTAAAAGCCAAGTTTACCTAGAAGATGCCAGCCTTTTTCAATTCACCGAATCGCGGCACCGCCCCGACAAATTTCGCTTTGTAGATTTTGCCCGAAGGAGGTAAACAGGGAATATTTAACTAAATTTCCAGAAGTCCCCTTCCTCATGGAACAAAGTGAGTAGGGTGGGGATGAATGGCAAGGTCTTAGACGGTTTTGATTTCTTCATAGATAGTGAGGGAAATGCTATTGAAATTACGTCTCCTTTAAAATAGCATTCATGCAGACAATAAGAGTTTTTTCAGACATCATGCAGTAAAATGGATGCCAATCATATATGAAAGAAAAGTCATAAAAAAGCTTTTCATTTCATTGGGAATTTAGTAACAACAACAAATGAAGCAGAAATGAGCGGAAATGGGGCAATACCCTCACAATAGGGAGTCTTTTATGAAGATAAAACACTTGAAATAATTGCAAATAATAAGAACTTGAATGTATACAGACTTTGAATCTGGTGAGAAAGGCTCTTATATCTTCAAATTTGGCCCCACGCATAGCATGGAGCCAAATTTGGAAATATTAATCTGCTGAGAATTGGTTATCTTTTATGATTACATCATGTGCGCCGCCCTCTGTCAGACTTGTAGAGGAAATAACCGTTATCCGTGCTTTTTGCTGGAATTCCCGAATGGAGAGGGCACCGCAATTACACATCGTCGATTTTATTTTACTTATGGAGTGTAAAAGATTCTCCCGTAAACCGCCAGCATATGGTACGTAAGAATCAACACCTTCTTCGAATGATAATGAATTCTTGCCGCCAAGATCATACCGCTGCCAATTTCTTGCCCGGTTGGAGCCCTCCCCCCAATATTCCTTTACATAATTGTTGCCAACTTTTAATTTTCGTGTCGGGCTTTCATCAAAGCGGGCAAAATACCGTCCCATCATCACAAAATCAGCGCCCATAGCCAATGCCAAAGTAATGTGATAATCGTAGACAATTCCACCGTCGCAACAAATCGGAATATAAATCCCGGTACTTTGAAAGTATTCATCCCGGGCAGATTCTACTTCAATTAATGCACTTGCCTGTCCGCGTCCGATTCCTTTTTGTTCCCTCGTAATACAAATGGAACCTCCGCCAATTCCGACTTTTACAAAATCAGCACCGGATTCCGCCAGATAGAGAAATCCTTCCCGGTCGACAACATTCCCGGCACCAACTTTGATATGCTCACCATATTGTGTTTTAATATGCTGGATCGTTTCACGCTGCCATTCACTGAATCCATCTGAAGAGTCAATACAGAAAATATCTGCACCGGCCTGAATAAGGGCGGGAACGCGTTCCTGATAATCCCTGCTGTTAATGCCTGCCCCAACAATATAGCTTTTGTTCGCATCAAGCAATTCGTTCGGATTTTCTTTATTGCGGTCATAGTCTTTGCGGAAAACTAAATACTGCAATTGCTGATTAGCATCAATGATTGGCAGACAATTTAATTTATGTTCCCAAATCAAGTCATTTGCACCTGATAAAGTAATACCGGATTTCCCGCAGATTAAGGAGGAATAAGGGGTCATAAACTCAGACACCAATTTATCTTTTTTATCACGGCTGATACGGTAATCTCGGCTTGTCACAATGCCAAGCAGTTTCCCCGTTGGAGTTCCATCTTCTGTTATTGCAACGGTAGAATAACCGGTTTTTGCTTTTAAATCTAATACATCCTGCAAAGTATGCTGCGGAGTTAAATTACTGCGGCTAATGACAAAACCTGCCTTATATGATTTTACTTTTTTTACCATTTCTACTTGATCTTCAATCGATTGGGACCCGTAAATAAAGGATATCCCTCCGCATTGCGCCAATGCCACAGCCATTTTATCATCGGAAACAGCTTGCATAATCGCTGATGAAAAAGGAATATTAAGAACCAAAGCCGGTTCTTCTCCTTTCTTATATTTTGCGATTGGCGTTTTAAGTACAACATTTGCCGGCTGACATTGTTTTGTTGTCAGATTCGGTATCAATAAATATTCACTAAATGTTCTTGATGGTTCTGGATAATAAATTGCCACAGCTACCTCTCCTTTTTAAAAAAATACGCTCACAAATGGATTCGGGTTGAGTGAAATCGATCCATGCGAGCGTTTTAAGAATTCCGGGTACGTAAAGAATAAGACTCCAAAGATTACTATTTCACTCGCAGTCAAACAATTTTGCTTGTTTGGTAAAGACTTAATTAAACGAGTATTATACTTGTTATAATACTTGACACATTGCAGTGTCAATATTTTTTTAGGAAAAGTTGGTCAAAAAAAAGGATAGCGTTTGCTATCCTGAAATCATGTAAAACATTCTTTTTTAGAGGATGATTGTTTAATTTTTCGACATGGAGAATAAAAGAGTGCTTTAATAAATAGAGAACACCTTGGACACCCGTCCTTCTCCCAGAAGGATTGCCACAACACTTTCATAAAATTGTACATCTACTTGTTATTTTACGTACTTTCATTTATTAAATGGAAAATACTTCTTTCAGATGTTTATCTAGAGCCTTGAGATCTTGTTCAATGTCGGGGTTTTTAATCACATCATGTAAAGAAAAGCTTTTTAATTGCTTCAAACCGCAAAACTCCTGGGTTTTATGAAAGGGAAGAAAAATGTCATCCACTGTTTTCCCATTAAAGAATTGTTCCGGATTTGAAAACACATCTGCCGGGGCATTCCAGGTTGTCGAAAGCATGTATTTTTTATCCGTAAATAGACCTCCTCTGCCATAAGTTTCAGAACCGGAAAAAAATAACCCATACTGGTATACCTTATCAATATAGGTTTTAAATGTACCCGGGATACTAAACCAGAAAACAGGGGTTTGAAAAATGATGATATCCGCCCAGTTAAATTTTTCTCCTTCTTCCTCTACCTGGTATCCATCAGCAATAACAGTCGTTTTCACCTTATAATGAGGGCTTAATTTTTCCACTAAACTTGAAAAGACTGTTTCGTTTAATTTTCCTTGTGAACTTGGATATGTTTCATGGCCATTAATAATTAATACGTTCTCCATTGAAATTCCTCCTTGTATGCAATCATTTTAACTATATAACCATTATCCATACTATACTTTCCTTTGTAAAGCAGCGATATTTTTTTCATATACTTACCTTTAAGAAAAAATTGATAATATAAGAGTTTCTCTCCTATAATGAAGTTATCTATTATGTAAGGGGGATTTTTGTAAATGAGGAAATTAAGTCTTTCCAGGGATGGATCGCGGGAATGTCCGATTGAAAAAACGCTAAATATTATCAGCGCAAAATGGTCGTTTCTCATTATTCGGGAACTTTTGATAGATGGTACTTTGCGTTTTGGTAAATTAATGAAACAACTGGAAGGAATCAGTTCGAAAACACTTTCTTTACGATTAAAAGAGTTGGAGGAAAAAGGAATAGTAAAGAAGACAATTTTTCCGGAAATCCCGCCGCACGTTGAATATTCTTTAACGGAAAAAGGAAAACAGCTTGAAAGTATTTTCATTGAATTGAAACGATTTGGCTTAACTTTATAGCAGGTGAATGTACTTTCTTAATCGGGAAATGATAAAATATACTTACCCCCGTATCTTTTTCGGTATCTATTTTCGTTTAAAGAGTAGAGAGGTGGGAAGGAGTGAGAAGTGTGAATAGGAAGCTATATGAAGAGTACGATGACGAAAATAAAAACAGGTTTTTGCAGTTTTATCCGAATTTACAGCGTTATGCGCAATTTTTAACGCAAAATAGGTGGGATGGCGAGGATATTGCCCAGGAAGCGATTCTGAAAGCCATGGTACGATATAAAGATGACAACAAGATTAGTGCTGCGTTAATGAACAAAATCGCCTACCACCATTGGATTGATACTGTCCGCAGTAGGCAGAAAGAAGATATTGATACTGTCGGTTCTGAACTTTCCCCGGGAAAAAGCGAGCGGGTAACAGAAATAATCGAGGCGGTTGAGTATTTGATGAAGCAAACAACTCCGAAACAAGCAGTTATCTTTTTGTTGAAAGAAGCCTTTCAATACAAAGCCGGAGAAATCGCCGATGTGATCGGTTCTTCGGAAACAGCAGTAAAAGCAGTGCTCCATCGCGCGAAAAATCAATTATCAAAAGGCCGTGAACGAAGTCAGGAAATTGCTCCGTTTTGGAATGAAGCTGAGAAAGAGCAATTATTTGAACTGTTTTACGAGTCTTTAAAAGCCGGGGAGCCTTCGAAATTGATTCGTGCTCTGCCAACTATTCCATCCTTTGCTGCTCCAGACATCACTACCTCTCCTTATATGATGGCTGCATAGTCATTATCAAAAAGGAGGCAACAACGATGAGTACGATACCATATGTTATTGAGCAATCAAGCCGTGGAGAGCGGTCCTATGATATTTATTCCCGGTTGTTGAAAGACCGCATTATTATGATTGGGGATGAGATTACCGATCATTTGGCAAACAGCGTCATTGCCCAATTGTTATTTTTGGATGCGGATGCGCCGGATAAGGATATTTCCATCTATATCAATAGTCCCGGCGGATCCACCTCTGCAGGGTTTGCGATTTTTGATACGATGGAATATATAAAGCCGGAAGTAAAAACGATCTGCACGGGAATGGCTGCTTCCTTTGGGGCGATGCTGCTGCTCGCAGGTAAAAAAGGGAAACGCTATGCCCTGCCAAACAGTGAAATTATGATCCACCAGCCTTTAGGCGGAGTAAGAGGGCAGGCGACGGAAATCGAAATTTCTGCAAGGCGGATCTTGAAATTAAAAGCACACACCAATCAAATCATCGCCGAGCGAACCGGGCAGCCTGTTGAAAAAGTGGCACGGGATACCGAGCGTGATTACTTTATGAGCGCGGAAGAAGCAAAAGAATACGGGATCATTGATGAAATTATTTTTCCGAAAGGGAAGTAAAAATCCGGTCGCAAAAAAAGTGGGGGCTTACGAGGGCACTGAAAAACCTTCGGCTTTTCTAGCATTTTTTAAGCACGCAATAAAAAGACGACTTTAAAATTCATAAATGTGAATTTTAAGTCGTCTTTTTTGTTCATGGGGTTTTATTTTGCCCTTATTTTTGATC
>JAGKQJ010000015.1 GCA_017898095.1 Bacillaceae bacterium Marseille-Q3522
CTCATGAACACTATAAATATCTCCGTTGGAAATTGGTTTAACTAAATTTTGAATAAGATATAATTCAATTATTTTGTGATCATCATTTGAAAGTACATAAGGATCATGATCACTTGTATTATTTTCACAATCTGCATTAAAAAAGTGAACTTTTGAAAAAACAAGAGGTCTTGGTGCAGTGAGCCTGTCTCAACCGACTTTTGCGGCATATCCTCGCTACACTCCGATATTCCACGGGTCGGTTGACAGGCGCCAGATAAACACTCTTAGCGCTTAATTGGTGTTAAACCTTGATTCATATAAAATCATACAGAACCTTTCTTAGCTTCTGAAGAGTATAAAAATTTATTGTGGGCTCATACTAAAAATTAGGACAAGAGATACATAAATAATAAAAGACTTTTAATTTTAGAATGGAGGACTATGATGAAACGGTTATCTATATTATTTTCTTTATTAGCTTTATTTTCGATTACCATGACTAGTCTTGTCTCTGCTAACGAAAAAAAATCAGATAATGACGTAGTTAAGGATTCTTTTTTGGTTAGTTTGTTTCGAGATGAAATTCGAAAATCAGTAGCTAATTATTATAAAGATGAAGTTGCAACTGCTGATCCAGATTCAATACAAATTATGTATCATTGGTGGAAAAAAGATTACAATGTAGTGGAAGTACTTCAAACGGAAAATGGACATGTGTTAGAAAATACTTACGTGATAAAATTTACAATAGTGCCTCAAAAGAAAGATCCCTTAGGAATTGATACTATCATATTTGGGGTTGAACCAGACAATGGTAAAGGTGAACTCGAAGTAAATATGTTAAAATATGAACACAAAGAAACCTTAACAAAAAGGGTGTTCCATAAATTTACGGAACACCCTTTTGTTGTTTTTTATCAGTCAAAACCTTCAGCATATACTGTTGGTTCATATGTATATGCTTGAGTAATAGAAACATAAAGCATATTATCATTCAAAAGTGAACGATAATATGCTCATCTTTAATTACCCGCAGTTTCACTCCATTTCACCGGATCCTGCCTCCAGGCAAGTAATTTTTCTAAGTCTTCTTCTTTGATATAACCGGTTTCCTTTGCGACGGAAAGCAGCGTTGTATAATTCGTTAATGTTTCATACTCGATTTTTGCTTCCGCAAGGAGTTCCTTGCCTTTTTCGAGCTCGTATGTAAAGATTGCTGCTGAACCGAGCACCTCGCAGCCTGCCTCTCTTAACGCATTTACCGCCGTAATGACGCTGCCGCCGGTGGAGATTAAGTCTTCAATCACGACAACCTTTTGCCCGGCTTCCGCCTTTCCTTCAATTTGATTGCCTTTGCCGTGGCCTTTCGCCTTGGAACGAACATAGCACATCGGCAAATCAAGCAGCTCACTAACCCAGGCAGCATGAGGAATCCCGGCAGTTGCTGTACCGGCAATTACTTCAGCATCTGAAAACTTTTCTACTATTATTTCTTTTAATCCGGCAGCAATTTCCCTTCGGACAGCCGGGTAAGATAATGTCAAGCGGTTATCACAGTAAATCGGTGATTTTAATCCGGATGACCAGGTAAACGGATCATTTGGCTGTAAAAATACAGCCCGGATCTTTAAGAGAATTTCGGCAATACTTCTGTTGTTCATGATAAAACTCCTTCCCATGCTTGTTTCACTTGATAATAGCTGGCAAGTGGATCTGCTGAGGCTGTAATAGCACGGCCGACAACAATCGCCGATACGCCTGCCCGTCTTGCTTCAGCCGGCGTGGCAACCCGTTTTTGATCGTGCGCGACCCCTTCTGCCAGACGGATTCCCGGTGTCACCGTTAAAAAATCTTCGCCGAACTTATTGCGGATTGTTCCGGCTTCGCGGACAGAGCAGACGACTCCGTCAAGGCCTGCATCTTTTGCCAGCACAGCGTAGTGTAGAACAGACTCCTCTAAGGTTGCTGTGATAAGTTGTTCTTTTTGCATTTGCTTTTCCGCCGTGCTTGTTAGTTGTGTAACGGCAATGCATGCCGGTCTTTTTCTCCCGGACGCCGTTCCGGCTTCTAAACCGGCCAGTGCCTGTTCCATCATTTCCCCGCCTCCGGCGGCGTGAACATTAATTAAGTCGACTTCCAATCCAGCCAATGCCTTCATTGCTTGTTCGACCGTATTTGGGATGTCATGCAGCTTTAAATCTAAAAAAATTTGCTGGTCTCTTTCTTTTAATGCTGCAATCATTGCCGCTCCTTCACGGTAAAATAATTCCATTCCTACTTTGACAAACAGTTTTTCACCTGCGAATTTTTCGAGAAAGGAGATGACCTCCTGCTTAGACGGAAAATCAAGCGCGATAATCAGCGGGGATTTCATGTTTCTTCCAGCTCCTTCCGACACATTCTGATAAATGATCAATATGAAGACGGTCGAGATATTCCGGCAATGTCTCGATAATCTTCGGGCAAATGAATGGATCAACAAAATTTGCCGTACCGACAGCAACTGCACTGGCTCCGGCAAAAAAATATTCGATAACGTCTTCTGCAGACTGAATCCCGCCCATGCCGATAATGGGAATTTTCACATGCTTGCTTACTTCGTAAATCATGCGGATTGCGACCGGTTTGATTGCCGGACCTGACAAACCGCCTGTATTATTTGCTAAGATTGGTGCTGCCGTTTTGAGATCGATACGCATGCCAAGCAAGGTATTAATCATCGTCAAACCATCCGCTCCGCCTTCCTCAACAGCTTTTGCGATCTCCACAATATTTGTTACATTTGGGGAGAGTTTTACATAAACCGGAACACTGGAAACAGCTTTTACTTTTTTTGTGACACTTTTTGCTATTTCCGGAATCGTGCCAAAAGCGATTCCGCCTGTTTTTACATTAGGACAGGAAATATTTAATTCCAATGCGTAGACATTTGCCGCCTTTGAAATGGCTTCGGCAACGTGAACATAATCTTCTTCCGTTGATCCGGCAATATTGGCAATAATCGGGACATTATATTGTGCAAGCCAAGGAAGCTCTTCTGCAAGCACTTTTTCCAAACCCGGATTTTGCAAGCCGATTGCGTTCAGCATTCCAGCCGGGGTTTCTGCCACCCGCGGTGTCGGGTTGCCGAACCGCGGCTCCACTGTTGTTGCTTTGATCATGATTGCTCCTAAAACACTTAAATCATATAGCCTGCCGTATTCCCTGCCAAAACCGAAGCAGCCGGAAGCCGGCATAACCGGATTTTTTAATGATAAGCCGGGAAGCTCCGTTTGCAAACGCTTCATAGAACAATTTCCCCTCCTTTAAATACCGGACCATCCGTGCAAACTTTCTTGTACGAATAGCCTTCCGGATCGTCCGCCGTATGGCAGACACAGGCAAAGCAGGCTCCGATGCCGCAGCCCATTCGTTCTTCCAATGAGAGAAAGATTTTTTTCTCTTGATACGCAGTTTGTAAAGCTTTTAACATTGGTGTAGGTCCGCACGCATAAAGAGTGTCAAACGCGAGCTTCTTCTGTTTTATCACATCAGTGACAAATCCATTGCTGCCGTATGTTCCGTCGGCGGTTGCGATAAAGGTTTTTCCGAGGCGGGCGAATTCTGCTTCGGCAAAAACAGCCGTTTTTGTTTGAAAACCAAGCACATTTGTGACTTCTACACCTTTGGCAACAAGCTGCTTGGCAAGCTCATATAAAGGGGGGACGCCGATGCCGCCGCCAACGAGCAGAGCCCTCTCCCCTTTATTCGTTTCCGCAACGGGAAATCCATTTCCGAGCGGACCAAGGACATCGACGGTGTCCGCAGGTTTTTTCTTTGCCAATAAAGATGTACCGATGCCTTCCGTACGATAAATCATCGTAAATTGACTATTTCCCCGGTTAATATCGTATATACTAATTGGTCTTCTTAATAAGGCATCCGTTCCTGTTGTGACTTTTAAGTGGACAAATTGTCCCGGTTGTTCCATTTCCCGGGCGAGCTCTCCTTGTAAAGTGAGTTTAAAAATATCATTGGCGATTTCTTGATGAGTAACGACGGTACATAATTCATTTTTGATCATGATATAACCGCCTCCGACCGGTTCATTGACTCGGTGGAAAACGTCATCGATTCAATTACCCGCAGCATCGCGTCTGCCGTATCAAGAGAAGTTAAGCATGGAACACCGTTTTCAACTGCTTCACGGCGGATGCGGAACCCGTCACGATGCGTTTCTTTTCCCTTTGTCAGCGTGTTGATAACAAACTGCGCCTCCCCGTGGCGAATCACATCTAAAAGATCACGTTCATCTGCACCTATTTTTGCCACAGGTTTTGCTTCAATGCCATTCGCTTGTAAAAACTGTTCTGTGCCCTCTGTTGCCATAATTTGAAAGCCAATATTGATAAACCTTCTTGCAATTGCCAGTGCTTCTTTTTTATCCTTATCGGCAACGGTTAAGATAACCGTTCCGTTCTTGGCAATTTTCATTCCCGAAGCTACAAGGCCTTTATAAAGAGATTTTTCTAAAGTTATATCCTTTCCCATGACCTCTCCGGTTGATTTCATTTCCGGCCCGAGCGTAATATCAACCCGTCTCAGCTTGGCAAATGAGAATACCGGTACTTTTGTATATACCTGGTTTGGTTCGGGAACAAGCCCCGGAGTGTAGCCCTGCTCTGTTATCGATTGTCCCAAAATGACTTTCGTCGCGATTTTTGCCATTGGTACGCGGGTTATTTTACTTAAAAACGGCACAGTTCTGCTGGAACGCGGATTTACTTCTATGACATAGACGTCTTCGTTGGCAACGATATATTGAATGTTTAACAAGCCAATAATATTAAGTCCTAACGCCAGTTTTTCTGTGTACGTCACAAGTTTTTCCTTCACCGCTTTTGATATGCTTTGTGACGGGTAGACAGCAATCGAGTCGCCTGAATGGACGCCGGCACGTTCAATATGCTCCATAATTCCCGGGATGAGCACATTTTTACCATCACAAATCGCATCCACTTCCAATTCTTTACCTGTAACATAACGGTCGATTAAAACAGGTTGTTGTGGGTCGATTTTTACGGCATTTTCCACATAATGGAGCAACTCATGTTCGTGATAAACAATTTCCATTGCCCGCCCGCCTAATACATAAGATGGCCGTACTAATACCGGATAACCGATATCTTTGGCTATCGCTACTGCTTCGGGAACGGAAAGTGCTGTTTTACCTTTTGGTTGCGGGATATGCAGGGCCGATAAAGCATGTTCAAATTTATCGCGGTCTTCAGCACGGTCGACATTTTCGACGGATGTTCCTAAAATAGGCACACCCCGTTCTGCCAGTGCTCCGGCAAGATTAATCGCTGTCTGCCCGCCAAACTGGACGACAACACCGGCCGGTTTTTCCAAATCAATAATATGCATAACGTCTTCCAACGTTAACGGTTCAAAATAAAGTTTGTCGGAAATACTGAAATCCGTTGATACCGTTTCCGGATTGTTATTAATGATAATCGCTTCATAACCGGCTTCTTTGATCGCCCAAACAGAATGAACAGTTGCGTAATCAAATTCGATTCCCTGGCCGATACGGATTGGACCTGAGCCCAACACAATGACACTCCTGCGTCCCGTGACATGCGATTCGTTTTCTACTTCATAAGTTCCGTAAAAGTATGGCGTTTCTGAGGCGAATTCGCCGGCACAAGTATCAACCATTTTATAGACCGGAACAAGATTATTTTTTTTGCGCCATGCGTAAATTTCCTTTTCGGAAGCTTTCCACAGCTTGGCAATTACTTTATCAGCGAAGCCTTTTTCTTTTGCTTTGCGGCAGATTTCCATTGTAAAAGGCGCTTTTACCAAGTCATTTTCTAATTCAATAATGCCTTGCAGCTTTCTCAGGAAAAACAGGTCAATTTGGCTCCATTCGTGAAGTGTCTCAATGGAAATACCGCGCCGCATCGCTTCCGCCAAGTAAAAGAGACGTTCATCTCCGGCATGGCGGATTCGTTTTTCCAATAATGGTGCGTCTATTGCATTGCCATCATTCAGCGAAAAATGGAATACATTTGCCTCAAGGGAGCGGATCGCTTTTAACAATGATTCTTCAAAAGTTCTTCCAATTGCCATTACTTCGCCGGTCGCCTTCATTTGTGTACCAAGATTCCGTTTTGCGGATTCAAATTTATCAAACGGCCAGCGTGGGATTTTTGTCACGATATAATCAAGTGCCGGTTCGAAGCAGGCGTAAGTTTTTCCAGTTACAGGATTCATCATTTCCGCAAGCGATAAACCGACAGCAATTTTCGCTGCTAATTTGGCAATCGGGTAGCCTGTTGCCTTTGAAGCAAGAGCAGACGAACGGCTGACACGCGGATTTACTTCAATAATATAGTAGTTGAAGCTATCTGGATCAAGGGCAAGCTGGACATTGCATCCGCCTTCGATTTGCAGTGCACGGATAATTTTCAAAGAAACATTGCGTAATAATTGATATTCGCGGTCGCTTAATGTTTGGCTTGGTGCAACGACAAGCGAATCTCCGGTATGAATCCCGACCGGATCAATATTTTCCATATTACAAACGACGATTGCATGATCTTCGCCGTCTCGCATCACTTCATATTCAATTTCCTTATAGCCGGCAATGCTTTTTTCCAGCAAGCATTGCGTAACCGGACTATTTTTCAGGCCGCTTGTGACAATTTCGAGCAGTTCCTCTTCATTTTCGCAGATGCCCCCGCCTGTTCCCCCCAGTGTATAAGCCGGACGGACAATTACCGGATAGCCGATTTTTTTTACAAACTGCAATGCTTCTTCCACTGTATGAATAATCGTACTTTCCGGAACCGGCTCGTTCAATTCCTGCATGAGGTTTCTGAACAATTCACGGTCTTCCGCCTTTTCTATCGCATCAAGCTTCGTACCGAGAATTTCCACATTGCATTCTTCCAGGACACCTGCATTTGCCAGCTCCACAGCCAGATTTAAGCCGGTTTGCCCTCCTAATGTCGGTAATATTGCATCCGGTCTTTCTTTGCGGATAATTCGTTCGACAAATTCCAATGTCAGCGGTTCAATATAAACGACATCCGCCATTTCTGTATCGGTCATAATCGTTGCCGGGTTGGAATTGACGAGTATTACTTTATAGCCTTCTTCTTTCAGTGCCATACACGCCTGTGTGCCGGCATAATCAAATTCCGCTGCCTGTCCGATAATAATCGGTCCGGAGCCAATCACTAAGATGCTTTTTATATCTGTACGCTTTGGCATTCTTTTTCACGCTCCTGTATGGTCTGATCCATCAAATCGATAAACCGGTCAAATAAATAATTGGCGTCTTCCGGTCCCGGAGAAGCTTCTGGATGATACTGAACCGTAAAGATCGGCGCTGTCTTTGCTTTTAACCCTTCGATTGTTCCGTCATTTAACGCCACATGTGTTACTTCCAATTCTGTACCGGCCAGTGAGTTTTCTTCTACCGTATAGCCGTGATTTTGTGATGTAATTGCGACTCTTCCGGTTTGTAAATCTTTTACTGGATGATTGGAGCCGCGGTGGCCGAATTTCATTTTCACCGTATTTGCTCCCGCTGCAAGAGCAAATAACTGATGTCCGAGACATATTCCAAATAAAGGAATTTTTCCGTTTGCCATTATTTTTTCAATCATTGCGATTGCTTCCGGGACATCTTTCGGATCTCCAGGACCGTTTGTCAACATAATCCCATCAGGATTCAGCCGCAATATTTCATCAGCTGTTACATTGTATGGAACAACAATGACATCGCAATCACGCTCATTCAGTTCCCGTAAGATTCCTTGCTTCATGCCGAAATCAACAAGTACAACCCTTTTTCCCCGTCCCGGAGAACGGTAAGCAGTTTTTGTGGAAACCTGGCGCACCTGATCCGCCGGCAGTACCGTTTCCTTTAGCATTTCTATTATCTCACCGGGATTGGTCTCAATCGGACAGATTGCCCCTTTTAATGTTCCGTGCTCGCGAATAATTCTCGTCAATTTACGTGTATCGATGCCGGCAATGCCGGGAATACCTTGTTTGACAAAAAAGTCATGCAATGTTTGCCCGCTGCGCCAATTGGACGGGTAAGCGGCAGCTTCCTTCACAACAAAACCTTTGATCGCCGGTGTAATCGATTCAAAATCGTCACGATTAATGCCGTAATTGCCGATCAAAGGATATGTTAATGTCACGATTTGCCCGCAATAAGACGGGTCCGATAAAATTTCTTGGTAGCCGGTCATCCCGGTATTAAAAACAACCTCTCCAATTGATTGCTCTTGACTGCCAAAACCGTCTCCGATAAAAATTGTGCCATCTTCGAGTATTAACTGTTTTTTCATTGCTGAACACGCCCTTTTTCCCAAACTAACTTTCCGCAGACAAACGTTGCTGCCGGCCAGCCCTTGCACATCCAATTTGCAAACGGAGTGTTTTTCCCTTTTGAAAGGAATGTATCAGGATTTATCTTTTCTTCACAGTCAAGGTTTAACAGAACCAAATCTGCATCCTCACCGACAGAAAGCGTGCCGCCGGCTAATTGAAAGGCGTTTGCCGGTTTCACCGTTAAAAAGTCAATTAATTGTTTTAAAGTAAAAATTCCTTTTTCCACAAAATGTGTATATAAAAGCGAAAAAGCTGTTTCAAGACCGACAATGCCAAACGGTGCGAGTCCGATTCCCTGCTGCTTCTCTTCTGCAGTGTGGGGAGCGTGATCGGTTGCGATAAAATCAATCGTACCGTCCAACAGACCTTCTATTAGCGCTTCGCGGTCTTCTTTTCCTCTTAATGGCGGATTCATTTTATAATTTGCATCAAGAGCCGGGATATCTTCATCGCATAGCAATAGATGATGCGGTGTTACTTCTGCTGTTACATGAATGCCTGCTTTTTTTGCATCACGGACGACGCGGACAGACTCTTTCGTGCTTATATGGCAAACATGGTAATGGCATCCTGTTGCCTCTGCCAATAAAACATCACGGGCAATTTGTACCGCCTCACAAATCGATGGAATCCCTTTAAGCTGATGCTTTTGTGCAAAAATACCGTCATGGACAACTCCCTGATGGATTAGGGTGTTTTCTTCACAATGGGCGACAATTGCTTTGTTTACAGATGCCGCCTGTTTCATTGCTTCCAGCATCATATTAGCCGATTGAACACCGACACCGTCATCGGTAAACGCAAAAGCTCCCACATCCTTCAAAGCTTTAAAATCTGTCAGTTCTTCTCCTAATTGCCGCTTCGTGATTGAAGCATATGGTAATACTTTCACACACGCTGTTTCTTTTATCCTGTTTTGCACCCACTCAAGTTGCTCTTTCGTATCGGGAACAGGGCGCGTATTTGGCATCGCCGCAACAGTTGTAAAGCCTCCCTTTGCTGCTGCGAGTGCTCCGGTTTCGATTGTCTCCTTCTTTTCTCCTCCCGGTTCACGGAAATGCACATGGACATCAATAAATCCGGGTGCGATAACTAATCCTTTCGCATCAACTATATAGTTAGTTTGCCCGGAAATGTCGGCAGCAATTTCGGTGATTTTTCCGTCTTCGATGGCAAGATCGCGTTGAATTGTTTCACCGCTGTCAGTTAGCAATTGACCATTTTTGATGATAGTTTTCATGGATTAGTCCCCCTTTATTATCTTCCAGTGCTCTTTTTAATACTGCCATTCTGACAAATACACCATTTTCCATTTGTTTAAAAATTCTTGATCGCCTGCATTCCACTAAACTATCCGCAATTTCCACGTTACGGTTGACCGGAGCCGGGTGCATTATAATACTGCCAGGTTTCATCCTTTTTTCTCTTTGGGCAGTTAACCCGAAGATCCGGTGGTAATTTTCAGCGCTCATTCCATTTTCTCTTTCATGGCGTTCATGCTGAATGCGTAACAACATTACGACATCTGCCGTCGCAACCGCATCATCGATTTCCTGATATCGACCATATACTTCCAGTCCCGGATCAAACCATTCATTAGGTCCGGAAAAAACAACTTCTGCGCCGAGCCTCGATAATACATCGGCATTCGAATGAGCTACACGGCTGTGGCGTAAGTCACCGATAATCGCGATTTTTAAACCTTTAAAATGGCCGAATTCCTGCCGGATTGTTAACAGATCAAGCAGCGACTGTGTTGGATGATTGCCGCATCCATCTCCTGCATTAATAATCGGAATATGAATATTTTCGATAAGTTCTTGATAATAGGTATCTTTTGGATGGCGGATGACAACACTGTTGACGCCGATTGCTTCAAGTGTTCTCACTGTATCATACAGGGATTCGCCTTTTTGTACACTTGAACTCGTGACGTCAAACGGAATGACCTGCAGACCTAATTTTCTTTCTGCCATTTCAAAACTGCTTTTTGTTCTTGTACTAGGTTCAAAAAACAAGTTTGCAACATAAGGCTGAGTCGAAAAATTCCACTTTGTTCCTTTCATAAAGGCAATGCTATCTTCCAGCAAATGTAAAATTTCCTCAATCGATAACGCATGTAGTGTAAGTAAATGGTTCATTTTCTTTTTGCCTCCTTGTTTTTATCCCAAAAAAAATCTGACTTTATGCATAAACACCTTTTCTATTAAACACATCTCTTTTGTAAAGAGCTTGAATAAGGTGTCAAACACTGATAAAGTCAGACTTGCACCTTTTCAAGCATCTCTGTGCTTATTTAAAAGATGGTTGTTCCTGCTATTCAAATATATCCTTATCAACTGCCGGTCTTCCCGGCAGGATTAAGTTTAACAGCACGCCGCAGATCGCTGCCAGCGCCATGCCTTCAATATGAATATTAACTTTTCCCAGGCTGAATTCAAGGAAAGCTCCGCCAATGCCAACAACTAAGATGACAGAAGAAATAATTAAATTCCGTTTATCATCAAAGTTCACTTTACTGTCAACAAGCATCCGTAAGCCCGAAGAGGCAATAATGCCAAAGAGTAGTATGGATACTCCGCCCATCACAGGTCTTGGTATCGAACTAATTAACGCAACAATATAGCCGTTAAATCCGAACAGAATTGCCAGGACTGCTGCTCCCGCAAGTACATATACGCTAAACACTCTTGTAATCGCTAGGACACCAATATTTTCTCCGTAAGTAGTATTAGGAGGACCGCCAATCAGTGCAGCAAGCATCGTTGCCGTCCCGTCTCCAAGAATTGAACGATCGAGACCGGGATCTTTAATTAAATCTTTTTCAATGACCTTGCTTAATACAAGCTGATGGCCAATATGTTCTGATAAAGTAACAATTGCGACCGGCATCATTAATATGGCGGAACTAATGATTACCGACAAATTTACCTCGTAATCAATAAACGGTAAAACAAAGTCAGGGATTTGCCAAAAGGTTGCTTCTTTTAATCCGGAATAATCAACGATCCCTATGATGACGGAATACAGATATCCGAAAATGATCCCCATTAAAATCGGTATAATGTTTAAAATACCTTTAAAGAACAGGGAAAAGATAATCGTTACTGCCAATGTCACTAAAGCTACCGATAAATATAAAATACTGTATTCCGATGTTCCGTCCGCAAGAGGTTTATTCATCGCCATATCGACTGCCGTTCCAGCTAAGGCAAGTCCAATGACGATAATCACCGGGCCGACGACAACCGGAGGCAATAAATTCATCAGCCAACGATAACCGGCAAATTTTATCGCTAATGCGACGATTCCATAGACAACGCCTGCTAAAAAGCTGCCGATCAATGCAGCACCGACTCCGCCGCCAGCCTGGGCGGCAATAATCGGTGCGATAAAAGCAAAAGATGAGCCTAAATAAGCAGGAACTTTAAATTGTGTAATAAGTAAAAATGTTATCGTACCGATTCCGCTAGAAATCAAAGCGATAGCCGGACTTAAATTTACAAGATAAGGAACAAGAACTGTTGCGCCAAACATGGCAAATAAGTGCTGTAAGCTTAACGTAATCCACTGAACGAGATTGGGTTTGTCTTTTACATCAAGAATTGCTTTGCTCATTATAACTCCTCTTTTCGTATTAGTAATGATATGAAAAATACAAAGTGAGTTTTCGAAAAATTAACGAATGAGAAGCTAGAAGGTCTCCAGCATCCGGCCTCTGTTAAGCCGCTTATCATTTGGTGATTTTTTGAAGATCTCCTTAACAACAAAAAACCCTGATTGCAAAAAGTTTGCAAAGAGGGTTTTTAAACTTACAGAGCAACAAGGCTCCATCCCCCTTTGCCAGCCTCTCCGGACTGTTTTTAAAAGGGCCATTATGAAACTGTACTTTATTCTTGGAATTCATAAATACTAACTTGTTCGATTTCATCTACTTCTGCTAATTCAACGACAATTTTTTCAGACCTGGACGTGGGAATATTTTTTCCTACGTAATCTGCGCGAATCGGCAGCTCACGATGTCCGCGGTCCACGAGTACTGCAAGTTGAATCGTTGCCGGCCGTCCAACATCAATAAGGGCATCTAATGCAGCGCGGACCGTTCTCCCGGTGTATAAAACATCATCGACCAAAATAACATTTTTTTCATGAATTTCTTTCGGAAGATGGGAGCTTTTTACCATCGGTTCTTGATCAAGTGTATGTTTTGTTAAATCATCCCGGTAAAGTGTAATGTCAAGCTCACCAACGGGAATTTTTCTGCCTTCGATTTGTTCAATCCGTTTTGCCAATCGATTGGCAATATAAATTCCTCTTGTGCGAATTCCAACGATAATACAATCATCAATTCCTTTATTTTTTTCAATAATTTCATGGGCAATTCGTGTTAAAGCCCTGCGAATTGCCTGTTTATCCAGCACGATCGCTTTTTGAGACATCCTCATCATCCTCGTAAACTTTATCACAATCCGATATCGCCCAAAAACCGGAAACAGATCGAAAACGGCGGCTGAAGCCCATATTGGGAGCTTTCATCATGCATCTATCTCCCGCTTCCAGAATGATCTTAAACTCTTTCAAACGAAAAAAACCTCTCACCGTTAAGATGAGAGGGTTTATGCCGCATATCCGTTTTCCTTCTCAGTCTCACGGGACTGTGTTTAAAGGACTTATTTAACTAGACCAATTCTATCCGATCATAACAACCATGTCAATCATTTTTGCGAATTTTTTCGAAAAGATCCTCATAATAATCCGGTAAAGGCGCTTCAAATTTTAGAAATTTACCTGTCCGCGGATGCTCAAAGCCGAGAACACCGGCATGCAACGCCTGACCATGGAAAGCAAATGTTTTTTTCGGTCCATATTTCGGATCTCCGACAAGCGGGTAGCCGATATATTTCATATGTACACGAATTTGATGAGTACGTCCTGTTTCCAGCTGGCACTCGATAAAAGTGTAATGCGCAAATCGTTCTAATACATGAAAATGAGTGACAGCATGTTTTCCGTTTTCAATGACCGTCATACTTTGCCGGTCGATCGGGTCACGTCCTATCGGGGCATCTATGGTTCCATCATCGTGAGGGATTACTCCATGGACAAGCGCTTTGTATTTTCGCAACACTGTTTTTTCCATCAATTGATTGACTAAACTCTCATGAGCAGTGTCGTTTTTCGCAACCATCAGCAAGCCTGAAGTATCTTTGTCAATCCGGTGAACTATTCCCGGACGCAATACACCGTTTATCCCTGATAAATCATGACAATGTGCCATTAGTCCGTTCACTAGTGTTCCTGTCGCATGTCCTGGAGCAGGATGAACGACCATCCCCTTCGGTTTATTAACAACAATAACGTCTTTATCTTCAAAAAAAATATCAAGATCGATCTTTTCCGGCAATACTTGTAATTCTTCTAACTCAGGAATGTTAATCAATATATGATCATTTACTTGACATTTATAATTTGATTTTACCTCTTGTTCATTGACAAGGACGTGTCCTTCTTTTATCCATTGCTGTACCTGGGAACGCGACCAATCTTTATTTAAAGTAGATATCAGTTTGTCTATTCTTTGCGACTGTTCTTCTTCAAGAATTTTGTGTTCGATTTTCCCCATATTTCTTTTTTGCCTCTCTCTCTTCCTTAAACATTTGCAGCATAAGCAAGGCAACACCAATGACTAAACTGGAATCTGCCACATTAAAGATTGGAAACGGATAGTGGATGATAAATGTTTGGATAAAATCAACCACTTCCCCGCGGAAAAGCCGATCGATAAAATTCCCCGCCGCACCCCCGAGCATTAAACCGAGTGCAATTCCTAATAACGGCTTTCCTTTTGCGGCCTTCTGTATGTAATAAATAATCCCGGCAATGACAATCGTTGTAACGATATAAAAAAAGATCATTTGGTTTTCCAGTATTCCCCACGCAGCTCCTTTATTTCGATGAGAGGTAATATAAAGGAACTGATCAATAATCGTTATACTTTCACCTAAATCCATTGATTTAACGATCAGCCATTTCGTGCATTGATCAACGGCAATGACAATAAGAGCAATAATATAATAAATCACAAGGAAACCCCCAGACACTTTTGATTACTTTTGCATTTTAGCATATTCTAACGTAAAAAACGAGAACTTGCAGAAGTTAATTAGATGAGGCTGCCTTCTTTGTTATTTATCGCAGTTTAAGGGCAGTAATACCCCCGCCTCTAAGCGAAGCATAGGTGGGATTTCCCAATCAGGTGGAGTAGAATCTCCACCTGATTCCCCTAGTTTTCCGTTTACTGAAACGAGTTCACTGTCGTAAATTAAGGATAAAATGATTTGCGGAAAAAATAAACTAATGAAGCACAGTCTTGATATGATTTTAATGTTGGAATTTCCCGCAGTAATTGATCCGGTAAAAGTTCGCCGGATATTTCACATTTACCAAACTCCCCCTTGTCAAGTTTCGCTAATGTCACTTCGATATCATGTAGTTCTTCTTGAAGAATAGGTTTAATTAGAGATGGCCGGGAATCTGCTAATTTATTGAGAATTTCTTGTTTTGACTGGCAAAGTTGGTTATATAGCTCAGAAAATTTAGCTTCCATTTTACATCCCTTCGTACTGCAGTTTCCTTTATTATTTCCCCGCCTCCTTTGCAAAGTCGGATAAAGTTTTAACTGTCGGCACAACTATTAACGGAGATGGAAGTATTTTTCATGATTGCATGTAAAAAGCGGTTTCTGCCTGCAGGCAGAAACCGCTCGATAAATGGAGAGAAAAGTCTTCCCCTTCTCAATCAGAAATCACGGAAGTAGATTCCTCAAACCAAATGATGATAATGCTTTTTTACTACAGAAGCGCAGCGCGGGCAAAGAGTCGGGAACTCTTCAACTGTACCGACATCTTTTGAAACGACCCAGCAGCGTTCACAAGTTTCTCCTTCTGCTTTCGTGACAACAATAGAAGCATGCTCGAGCTTGAGTGCAGACTCAGGAGCATCTTGGATCGTACCGGCGACTTCGAAACCTGATACAATAAAGAGCTGCTGCAAATTTTCAGAAATAGAATCAAGTAAATCGTTTGTTTCTTTATCAACATATAAGGTTACTTTTGCCGTTAAAGATTTGCCGATGATTTTTTCATTTCGTGCTACTTCTAACGCTTTTAACACCTCATCGCGCAGCTTCATGAATTTATTCCATTTATTCTCCAGAAGATCTGCATCCGGCAGCTCCTTATACTCGGGAAGATCTGTTAATTGAACACTTTCTTCTGCCGCTCCCGGAATATGAGCCCATACTTCATCGGCAGTATGGGATAAAATTGGCGCTGTTAATTTTGTTAACACAACAACACATTCATATAAAACCGTTTGAATTGCCCTTCGTTCCGAGTTTGCTTCCGCTTCAATATAAAGAACATCTTTGGCAAAATCGAGATAAAAGGCACTTAAGTCAAGGGAGCAAAAATTATTGACCTCATGATAAATTGCCGCAAATTCATAGTTCTCATATGCTTCGCGCACGGATCTTACTAATTTATTCAATTTGATCAGTACGTACCTGTCGACTTCTCTTAAATTTTCATATGCAACTGCGTCCTTTTCTGGTTGAAAATCAGCTAAATTTCCCAGCAAGAAACGGAATGTATTGCGGATTTTCCGATATACCTCCGAGACTTGTTTTAGTATAGCATCAGATACACGGACATCTGCCTGATAGTCAACAGACGCAACCCATAAGCGAAGAATATCCGCACCAAACTGGTTAATGACTTTTGCCGGAACCACGACATTGCCGATTGATTTGCTCATTTTTCTGCCTTCTCCGTCAAGTGCAAAGCCATGACTGAGAACACCTTTATACGGCGCTTTTCCCGTTACAGCGACAGCTGTTGACAAGGAAGAATTAAACCAGCCGCGATATTGGTCCGAGCCTTCCAAATATAAATCGGCAGGACGCTGCAGATCTTTACGTTCTAATAAAACAGCCTGATGCGAAGAACCGGAGTCAAACCATACGTCCATAATATCTGTTTCTTTTGTAAAAATACCATTTGGACTGCCCGGGTGGGTGAATCCTTCCGGAAGCAGATCTTTTGCTTCCCGTTCGAACCAAATATTAGATCCGTGTTTACGGAATAAATCTGAAATATGGGCAATCGTTTCATCGGTAATGACGGCTTCCCCATTTTCCGCATAAAATACAGGAATCGGAACACCCCAGACACGCTGCCGGGAAATACACCAGTCACCGCGGTCGCGCACCATGTTAAATAACCGCGTTTCTCCCCAAGACGGTACCCATTTCGTTTCTTTAACCGCTTTAAGCAGTTGATCACGAAAATCCTGAATCGAAGCAAACCACTGTGCAGTCGCCCGGAAAATAACCGGCTTTTTCGTACGCCAATCATGTGGATAGGAGTGATTAATGAATTGCAGTTTTAGCAAAGCACCTGCTTCTTGTAATTTTTCCGTAATCGGTTTGTTTGCCTGATCGTAAAACAACCCGGCAAATCCTTCTGCTTCCTCCGTCATATACCCTTTATCGTCAACCGGACACAACGTTTCCAAACCATATTTTTGGCCGATGTAAAAGTCATCTTCCCCATGTCCCGGTGCTGTATGGACACAGCCGGTTCCGGCATCAGTCGTAACATGCTCCCCAAGCATCACTAATGAATCCCGTTTATATAACGGATGCTCCGCTACAATGCGGTCGAGTGCCTGTCCGTTGATTTTTTTGAGAACAGCAGGGTTTTGCCATTCTAATTCTTTCGTAACCGACTGCAATAATGCTTCTGCGATTAAATATTTTGTATCGCTCACTTGAACGACGACATACTCAAGGTCAGGATGTACAGCAATCCCAAGATTCGCAGGAATTGTCCATGGCGTTGTCGTCCAAATAATAATCTTGACATCGTTGTCAAGAACACCTTTGCCATCTTTGACATTAAAAGCAACGTAAATGGACGGGGACCGTTTATCTTTATATTCAATTTCCGCTTCTGCAAGAGCCGATTCGCTTGATGGTGACCAATAAACAGGTTTCTTTCCTTTATAAATATAACCTTTTTTTGCCATTTCTCCAAATACTTTAATTTGTTGCGCCTCATACTCGGGTTTTAGCGTTATATAAGGGTGATCCCAATCACCGCGAACGCCTAGGCGTTTGAATTGCTCGCGCTGGCGGTCTATTTGTTCAAAGGCGTATTTTTTACAAAGCTCGCGAAATTCAGCAACTGTCATTTCTTTTCTTTTCACGCCTTTATTTGTTAAAGCCTGTTCAATCGGAAGTCCATGTGTATCCCAACCGGGAACATAAGGAGCCTGATATCCGCTCATCGATTTGAAACGGACGATAAAATCTTTTAATATTTTATTCAAGGCATGCCCCATATGAAGATCCCCATTTGCATAGGGAGGACCGTCATGGAGTACAAAAAGCGGACGGCCATTCGTGCGCTCCTGTACTTTCTGATAAATCTTCATTTCCTCCCATTTTGCTTGTATTTCCGGCTCTCTTTTCGGCAAGTTGCCTCGCATCGGAAAATCAGTCTTTGGCATTAACAGTGTTTCTTTGTATTCCATCATTTCTAACCTCCATCATAATAATAGCTGCAAAATAATAGGCTGACTCTGCCTCCAGTATATCCAAAGAATAGAAAAAACCTTCTGTCCCAAAAGGGACGAGAAGGTTTTTCTCGCGGTACCACCCTTGTAGATAGAAGAATATCTATCCGCTCTGATATTCGTAACGTGAATGACACGCCTTTCTTACTGATCCGTGGGGTTTATCATTGTAAAAAATAAATGGTTTACCGGATTCAATCAGGCCCGTATGAAATCCGGTATCCATCATCTGAATGTTCGGAAAGGAACTCTAGGGTGATCTTCCAAAATTTCACTTATGTCAGGCTCTCACCACCCCTGACTCGCTTTTATAAGGGGATAAATTTTGTACTGTCCCTATCATCGTTATGTTAATATGATAATGAATGTTCAAATGGGAAAATTGCAGATTATTGAACAAAACTCCTATTTATGATTGTGAAAAAATTATATGCGATTTATATACATACGTCAAGCAAACGTATCTTCTTCCTGCGCGGATTTTAATTCACTAGAATCAATTTCGTATTCAAGCAGATGATCCCAATCGTCATTGTCAAGCAAGTCAAGCTGCGCTTCAATTAACATTTTAAATCGTGTCCGGAATACTTTAGACTGCTTCTTTAAATCTTCAATTTCCAAGGCTATTTTTCGTGCTTTTGCCAATGATTCATTCACGATCCGGTCAGCGTTCTTCTCCGCTTCTCTTATAATAAGCTTGGCTTCTTTTTGGGCATTGCGCTTTACTTCCTCAGCAGCTTCTTGGGCAACAACAATTGATTTATTTAATGTTTCTTCGATATTATTAAAATGCCCGACTCTCTCACCAAGCTTATTTAATTTTTCTTCCAATTCTTTTTTGTCACGAATAATCATTTCATAATCTTTTATAACTTGATCAAGAAATTCATTTACTTCGTCTTCATCATAACCGCGGAATCCCCTGCTGAATTCTTTGTTATGAATATCTAACGGTGTTAACGGCACGGACGCCACCTCCCAGTATCATTTTCTATGTAACCTTTCTTTTTCACTTTCAGCATAGGACTTTTTCCCTTCTTTTTATTATAAATTGTCTTTTTCGACAATAACAGAGAAATTCCTGCTACTTTTTATTTATTTTTGTTTTCCGGTGATGATTCGCCACTTTTCCTTTTTTGTTTTTCCTTCAATTGCCAATAATTTTGCACGTCCAAAACCTCTGACAGAAAATACATCCCCTTTCTTACAATCAAAATCCTGTCTTTCGACCGCCATCCAATTGACTTTGACATTTCCCTGGCTGATTAATTGCTGTGATTTCTGCCTCGATAAATGGTAGATGGCACTAATAAGAGTATCGAGCCGTAAGGAGGAGGTTGTTGCCTGGTCCTCCGTCCATTCGATATGGACAGGCAATACATTTATTAAAGGAGTTTCTTTCAAAGTTACAGAAGCCTTACCGATTGATGTCAACTGCATCTGTATATAAGCAGCTATTTCTTGGGCACAAAAAAATTGAATCCTTTCACCGGCAATGATGATATCACCGTACTTGCCTCTCGTTATGCCGAGTGACATAAGACTGCCAAGCACCTGCCGGTGTTCAAGGGAAACAAATTTCTGCGGATAATGAACTTCCAGCAGCGCCAGTTTGAAATCATCTTCTTTTACAGAATCATATTGCGGATAAAAGAGTGCTCTTTTTCGTTCCGCATGATCGTATCCGCCAAAAAAAGTATATTTGATAATTGAATGGTTTCCGATTATTTGGTTCACCAATACTTGCTCACGCGGATCAAGAAAATCACTGAGCCGCGGTGTATACGATTTTTCTACTTGATCTGCCCATTGCAGCACCCGGTCAATAAATTCTTTTTCATCAGGGCGAAAATGCTCATAAATCGACATATTGCTGATCCTTTAAAAAATTAACCAATATGCAACTTCGCGCAATCCGGCCGTTGCATATCTTAATGCGAGAAAGGCAATAATCGGTGAAAAATCAAACATCCCGATTGGCGGAATAATGCGCCTGAAAGGCTCTAAAAACGGCTCACATATCGTAGCTAAAAAACGCCCGATCGATGTTTCCCGCGCATTGGGAAACCATGACATTAACAAATAAATTATTAATGCATACGAATAATACTCAATTAGTCTAAATAAAATTTCAAAAATTATTTCCATTAATCATTACCACCTCGATTGTTCAATATCTTGATCCTTTAAAATTTGTGAAATACTCCCGGAAACCTCCACGTTATCCGGAGTGCAAAGAAAGATATCCGTACCAAGCTTCTGAATATCACCGCCGATTGCATAAACTGTGCCGCTCAAAAAGTCAACAATCCTTTTCGCCTGTTCTCTTTCGATTCTTTGCAAATTCACAACAACAGCACGGCGGTTTTTTAGTTGATCGGCAATCTCCTGAGAGTCTTCATATGCACGCGGTTCGGTCAGAATTACTTTCGACGATTTCTGCACACTTTGCAAGCTTACAATATTTTGTTTTAGCGGTGCTTTCTGTTGTTTCACAGAGGGAGCATGCTCTTCTTCACTTATTTCCTCTTCTTTATCATCGTATTCATCATCCAGGAAAAATAATGTTTTTATTTTTGATTTAATACTCATGGATCAAACCTCCTGCTCTTTTTCCCCTACTAAAGCCGTTCCAATCCGCAGCATTGTTGCCCCTTCTTCAACTGCAATAACATAATCATTTGACATTCCCATAGAAAGTTCTTTACAAGGTGCAATAGGCAATGCTAAAGTCTGGACGTCATCCCTTAGTTTTCTTAAAGTGTGAAAACAATATCTTAAGCTGTTTTCATCTTTTGTAAAGGGTGCGATTGTCATTAATCCGACGATTTCAATTTTTTTAAAATCACGAATACTTTCGATAAACGGTATTACTTGTTCCACAGTCAAGCCATGTTTTGACGCTTCTTCTGAAACATTCACTTGAATAAAGCACTTCACTTTTTTTTGCGAACGTTTTTCAATTTCATTCGCGAGTGATAAGCGGTCTAATGAATGCAGGAAATCAATTTTATCAATTATTGTTTTTACTTTTCTCGTTTGTAATGTCCCAATAAAATGCCAGGTGGGGTGTTGCTCCTTTAATATTTCCCACTTTTCTAAAAAGCCCTCATCCCAATTTTCAGCGAGATTGTTGATTCCCGCACCAATCGCTTCTTTCGCTCTTTCGGAGCTTACATATTTTGTAACAGCAATAACCGTTACTTCTTTCCAATTACGATTTACTTTCGTACAAGCAGCTTTAATTTCCGCTTGTATTCGTTCCAGATTTTTTTCCACCTTCATCTATCTTAGCGGCCTCCCTTCCAGCCGATAAAACCGATCATCCTTCCGGTCTTTCCTTTATCTCTGCGGTGGGAATAAAAGTGAGACTGGTCACAACTGGTACACAGGCTTGTTGTTACGATATTTTCTTCCTTTATGCCTGACCGCAGGAGAATGATCTTATTCGCTTCTTTCAAATCAAGTAAAAATTGCTGCTCTTCTACTTGATTATAAGTTTTTTGTGCGAAATCTTCTAGTATATTTGTTATTGCCGTAATAACCTTTTGATCGACACGATAGCAGTTTTTACAAATCGATGGTCCGATCGCGACGGTAATTTCATTTGCACTGATCCCTTCCTTTTCCCATTTGCTGACCATTTTTGCGGCAATTCCCGCAACAGTTCCTTTCCAGCCGGCATGGGCGATGCCAATTGCTCCTGTCGGAGGGTGAAAAAATAGATAGGTACACAGTCTGCGTAGCAGAGCGTTAATAAAATATTTTTTTCAAAAGTATAGAAACCGTCTGTTTGTTTACATGCACTGCTATATTCCATTGCCCCGTTTCCGCGGTCGGAATATGTTATTTTATTAATGTGTACATCATGAGTTTGCTCAGCGCTAACCCAGCTTTGCAAAGGAAAATCGAGCACAACCGACAGCGTGCGGCGATTTTTGCAGACAGCTTCAAATCGATCATGAACATGAAAACCAAGATTCAAGGTTGAAAAAGCGTCTGCACTATTTCCGCCGTTTTTTGTTGAAAAACCCGCGACTAAATCCGGAAAATTCCTTTGCCAATCAGAAAGTGCAAAAAAAGACTCTTTTTCTAAAACAAATGGTTCCATTTTCATACCTCATTATATTTTTCTTTAGTTTATCACAAACGCACAGAAAAGAGCAGAGTTATCCCTGCTCTTCTGTAAAATTCATCATTTTGCTGTCTTTATATCTTACTAAAATAACATCTTCGCCAATTTTCAAAATATTTTTCCAAGGGATGATGATTTCATCCTCCCTGCCAAATATACCAAGTACCCTCCCCGAACCAGCGATAATTATTGCTTCAATCGTACCGGTCTGAAGATTAATATCAATATCGCCAATATGCCCAAGCCGCTTCCCATCCGATACATTGACAATATCCTTTACCTGAAATTCAGAAATCCTCACCATCCGCCTCCACTCCTTCTCTCATTCTTCTTCAATATATGAAAAAAACACGGACAAAATACCAGCCACCCCAAACCAGGAAAACTTCAAAAGAGCAGGGGGCGTCAAGCCCCCGCTCCCACACCTCACAAAATAAAAATAGCAAAAAATAACTAGCGAAAACCCCGTAACGTACCCCCCATCCAAAACAGTAAAAATTCGAAGGCGGGGGTGCACCACAACCCCCGCCTTCGAATTTTTAACTTTGGATGTTCTTGTTCATCTGCTTTATAGCTGCTTTTTCCAAACGTGAAACCTGAGCCTGGGAAATACCGATTTCCTCTGCCACTTCCATCTGTGTTTTCCCTTGAAAAAACCTTTTCCGCAGGATCAGCTTTTCACGGTCATTTAATCGTCTCATCCCTTCTTTCAATGCAATTTCTTCGATCCATTGAATATCTTTATTTTTTTCATCACTTAATTGATCCATCACATAAATCGGATCGCCGCCATCATTGTAAATCGGCTCAAACAAAGAGACGGGATCTTGAATAGCATCTAACGCAAATACTACTTCTTCATGAGGAATTTCTAACTCTTTGGCAATCTCTTCGGCTGTTGGCTCTTTAGAAGTTTTACTCATAAGCCGTTCCCTTACTTGCAAAGCTTTATAAGCAATATCCCGTAAAGACCTGGAAACTCGAATTGGATTATTATCCCGCAAATACCGTCTAATTTCTCCGATTATCATTGGAACAGCATAGGTGGAAAATTTAACATTTTGACTTAAATCAAAATTATCAATAGATTTCATGAGACCGATACAACCAACCTGAAAAAGATCATCGACAAATTCTCCCCGATTATTAAAGCGCTGGATAACGCTTAATACAAGCCTTAGATTTCCGTTGACAAGTTTTTCCCTTGCCGTTAAGTCCCCCTTATGCATTTGTTTAAAGAGCTCACGCATTTCTTCGTTTTTTAACACCGGAAGCTTAGAAGTATCAACACCGCAAATCTCTACTTTATTTCGAGTCAATTCTATTCCCTCCTCACAGGAGTTGCTGTACAAAAAACAGTATCTCCTTGGGAAGGAAAAATATGCAGTGCAGAAAGTAATCTTTTGACATAAAAAATGGAAAATCTGCCGTTTATATAGGAATATCAAAGCTTCATACAGTAAAAAAATTTTTTATCTTCAGTAACTGCTAAAATACAAGAAGTAAGCTTGTGCATCTTCAAAAATGAAGTAATTTTACATTATAAACCTGACTATACCATTTTGTTAAATTCCTTTTTCAGTCTTTTGATAATTCTTTTTTCCAGCCGCGATATGTATGATTGAGAGATTCCAAGCATGTCAGCAACATCCTTTTGGGTTTTTTCCTCTCCTGTTCCCAGGCCAAACCGCAGCTCCATGATTTGCTTTTCCCGGTCGGAAAGCTGATGCAACGCATTCATCAATAATTTCTTATCAACATTTGCTTCTAAATCCTTCGTAATGATGTCCTCCTCTGTTCCCAGCACATCGGATAACAGCAGTTCGTTGCCATCCCAATCAATATTGAGAGGTTCATCAAATGAAACCTCAGAACGAATTTTGTTGTTTCTCCGTAAATACATTAAGATTTCATTTTCGATACAACGGGATGCGTAAGTCGCAAGTTTGATCTTCTTCTCCGGATTAAACGTGTTGACTGCTTTAATCAGACCAATTGTTCCAATACTAATTAAATCTTCAATATTTATTCCGGTATTTTCAAATTTTCTCGCTATATACACAACCAGACGCAGGTTTCTCTCAATCAAAATAGATCTTGCCGCTTTGTCACCCTTAGGCAATTTTTCCAGCAATACTTCTTCCTCTTCTTTCGATAACGGAGGAGGTAATGCTTCGCTTCCGCCAATATAAAAAACTTCATCCGATTTCATTCCAAGCTTTATTAAAATTTTATACCAATAATATGATAAGCGAAGCTTTAATCGTTTCATCCATAGCTCCTCCTCTTTCTTCTGTAATTTGTACTATTTATAATCAGAAGATCTTTTTCACTAATAAAGTTAAGACCGCAGTCCCCAGTCATACTGAAGAAGGAAAATTCCCACATGGTTTTTCGCTTGTTGAAACAAGTTTTGCTTGTTCTCCGCCGGCTTTCGCAATATTTGTCATCATTTTTGGATGCACAATACATTGAAAAGAATCATCTGATGATAATTGCTGCAGCGTAAAAGAAATGAGTCCCTTTTGAACATGTACTTTATTTTCACCTTTTCCCAAATAAAGATAATCTGGTTTAAAAGCACAAACGATTTGGTGATCTTGTCCGACTACTTTATAGGGGATTACTCGCATCCTGTTCTCCCATTCCGGTTCAAGACATTCCTGTTTTTCGATAATGGACGAAGGATCAGCAGCAATTTTTTGCAAAAACAATGGCATCTCCATTTCTCTATTTTTCATCGAAATAAACATCACAGGAGCTTTTGATATTGGATCACAGGCATGATTACCACTATCAATCAGTCCGGTAAAAAAGTACTCCCGTCCATTTAAACCAAGTTCAATCTCGATTATTTGATCGTACTGGATTTTTGTCATCTCTATGCTTTCTGCGTTTTGCTTTGAAAAATACCAGGCGATTGGAAAACCAAAAAGAACAAACAGCCAGCTGACCGGATCTCCGAAACCTTTTGTACTAGCCAGCATTACCGAGGATGATAACGGAAAGTCGAATGTTATAAAATAATGAACACCGATCAATGTACCCCCGATAAGAAAAGTGATGAAATAGAAAAGCATGAGTGTTTTTATAAAAGAGCGTAATCTTTTAAAACCGAAAGTAATAAGTACCATCATGACAGAAAAAAGCAATTTGCTTACTGGATTCCCGGAATAGGAATGAAAAGGGGTAAATGCTAATAAAATGATGAGAGAACCGAGAAAGCCACCTACTATTAATTTCCAAATTTGTATCTTTCTTTTTAATATTATTCCTGTTAAATAAAGAATCAGAGTATCAAAGGAAAAATTCAGCATCCAAATAATATCCAAATACACCGTCAAGCAATTCCCCCCCTTCACTATTCCAGTATATTCCTTTTTGTGTATGGATGCTTCCTATCATTGAATGCTGTCAGGATTGTAAACGTATATTACACTCTCCTTTCTTAGTGAATCGATGATTTATATAACATTGTCTTGCTGTCTCTAGTAATCTGTTACAAAAAAGTATACCCACTTATAACGAAGAAGTGTGTCATTTTCTGTATACAAATTTAGAGAGATTTTCAGTTTTCTCTGCGAATTTTGTCATTATTTTTTCCGTACAAATTTTCTGGATATATGAAAGTGAAAAAAAGCTGTTATACTAGAGTTGGAGGTGTCATTATGCGTTTACAAAATAAAAAAGTGATCTCGCTCGTAAGTACTGATTTTGAAGATTTGGAATTATGGTATCCAATATTAAGACTTCAGGAGGAAGGGGCGCTAGTCCATTTAGTTGGCGAAGAAGCAAATAAAACTTATATTGGAAAATATGGCGTGCCGGCAGTATCTGATTATGCTTTTTCCGATATTGATCCTGCGGACTATGATGCACTGTTGATTCCTGGCGGCTGGGCACCGGATAAATTACGCCGTTTTCCCGAGGTAATAAGTTTCGTACGTTATATGAATGAGCAGAAAAAGCCTATAGGGCAAATATGCCATGCCGGATGGGTAACGATTTCGGCCAAAATCTTAGCAGGAATCCATGTAACAAGCACACCGGGAATAAGAGATGATATGGAAAATGCGGGGGCGATTTGGCACAATGAACCGGTCGTGGTCGACGGCCATATTATTTCAAGCCGCCGCCCTCCAGATTTACCGCCTTATGCAAAGACATTTGCAGATATTTTAGCGAAACAGGGCAATTGAAAAAATCCAAATAGTTGCAACATTCACAGGCTCTCAGCCGTTTTTTTTTGGCAGAAAAGAAGCTGACTTTATAGCAAGTAGCTATTATGTCAGCTTTTTGTTTTGCTGTTTTGTTGCGGTCATTCCCTGTTTATCGCAGATTAATGGGCAGTAGTACCCCCGCCTCAAAAATAGAGGTGAATCCAATCATTTTAGGCGGGGGATAAACTGCCCCTAAAAGCCCGATTGGTGAAATAAGGTTTTTCTTAGAGCTTTAGCTCTTAGAAAAATCAATCGGGCTCCGCGCGACAAGGTTTTTCTTAGGGCTTCAGCCTTTAGAAAAATCAGTCAGGATTCGCGCGATAAGAATTTTCTTTGGGCTTTAGACCTTAGAAAATTCAACCAGGCTCTGCGTGGTAAGGTTTTTCTTAGGGCTTTAGCCCTTAGAAAAATCAATCGGGCTTAGCGCGGCTAACCATCAGTGGGGGATGAAGGCCGACTAAGTACGCCACGGCCTCATGTCTTCGTCGGCACTAGTACGTCCTGTACGTCTACCGACTAAAGGCTTAGGCGTCCTGTTGCGACGTCGGCACTAGTACGTCCTGTACGTCTACCGACTAAAGGCGCAACGTCCTGTTGCGACGTCGGCACTAGTACGTCCTGTACGTCGAAAAACCCCCACTGATGGAAGTTTCACTTTATCAGAGTACCCCATCAACTGCTTTTTCAGAACATTTACCGTCTGCGGTTACGATTACGGAGAAATGTCGGAATATCGAGGGTATCCTCCCCCAGTTGTGAAGCATTCCCTCTTTGTGTCTCACGAAAAGGAACTTCCTCTCTTTTTGCCTCCCGTTTTCCCTGGACGCCGCTGGTTTTTGCTTGTCCAAATGATGGACGCGTTGCTTTTGCTTGAGCGGATCCTTCATCAAAGCCGGTTGCAATGACTGTGACAACAATTTCATCTTTCAGATTTTCATTAATAACAGATCCGAAAATCATATTTACTTCCTGATCAGATGCAGTGGCGACAATATCGGCTGCTTCCTGAACTTCATACAAGCTCAAATTCATTCCGCCGGTAATATTCATCAAAACCCCTTGTGCTCCTTCAATAGAGGTTTCCAGAAGAGGAGAGGAAATTGCTTTTTTTGCTGCCTCAGAAGCACGGTTTTCACCTGTCGCAACGCCAATTCCCATGAGTGCAGAGCCTTTACTGGACATAATTGTTTTTACATCTGCAAAGTCCAAATTAATCAATCCCGGTTTGGCAATTAAATCAGAAATACCTTGCACACCCTGCCGCAAAACATTATCTGCTTCTCTAAAAGCCTCAAGCATCGGAGTATTTTTATCAACAATTTCTAATAATCGGTCATTTGGAATCACAATCAATGTGTCCACTGCTTCTTTCATTGCAGTGATACCGCCTGACGCCTGATTCGAACGTTTTCTGCCTTCAAAAGTAAATGGTCTTGTTACAACGCCGACAGTTAAGGCACCGATATCACGTGCAATTTGCGCGATAACAGGTGCCGCTCCGGTCCCGGTTCCCCCTCCCATGCCTGCAGTCACAAATACCATATCTGAACCCTTCAGCGCTTCTTCAATTTGTTCTTTGCTTTCATCGGCAGCTTTTTTTCCTACTTCGGGATTTGCCCCGGCTCCAAGCCCTCTAGTCAATTTACTGCCGATCTGCATTTTCACTTCTGCTTTTGATAAATTAAGCGCCTGAGCGTCTGTATTAACAGCAATAAATTCCACACCTTGCACACCATGTTCAATCATACGATTTACAGCATTATTTCCGCCACCGCCAACACCAATTACTTTTATCGTAGCTAAAGAGTCTACATTTGTATCAAATTCCAACATGACAAATCCTCCTAATTCGTCGATTTTCATATAGCACCGGCTTATTGAACTTTTTTCGCCAAGTCAGATAAAAAATAATAACGATTACTATGTCAGGTTCACAAGCTATTCAAAAAAGGAAACCCAGAATTTTTTCATCCGCGATGTTATTTTTTCGTCCGGATGCTTTTCCGGTCTCGTTTTTTGATGATGCTGTTTCACCTCACGGTTTTCCCGTGATTCAAAAGATACGGAACTGCCTTGTAATTTTCTTCCTTGAATTTTTGCATTTTTATAAGTATATTTTATCAATCCGACAGCAGTAACATATTGAGGTTCTCTAATGCCAATATAATCGGGTATCGCAATTCGTACGCGGTTTTGCATAACATCCTGGGCTAATTCAAGAATTCCTTCCGTACTGGCAACACCTCCGACTAACACGTAACCGCCGGGCAAATCATTAACTCTTTGGCGGCTTAATTCAGCCTGAATCAGTTCAAAAATTTCCTCCAGCCTCGCTTCCATGATATCGGAAATTTCTAACTGATTATATTGTTGATGCTGGTCGCTCCCGATAATGGGAACGCTGAATACTTCTTCTTCCGAAGCGTTGTCGTAAAAAGCATAACCATATTTTAATTTAATTTTTTCCGCATCATCGGCGGTCGTCCTCAAACCGATCGAAATATCTTTTGTAATATGATCGCCGCCAACAGGAAGAACGAAAGTTGTTTTTAAAGAGCCATTTTCAAATACTGCTACTGTTGTTGAACCGCCGCCGATGTCGACTAAAGCAACACCAAGGTCTTTTTCATCCTTGGATAAAGCAAATGCTCCTGCGGCAAGCGGTTGAAGAGTTATATCGATTATTTCAAGTCCGGCACGTTCTACACATCGCAAGGTATTATGTAAGATTGTCTTCGAACCGGTTATGATGGTTCCATCCATTTCAAGGCGTACGCCAATCATTCCTCGCGGATCCGTAATTTCATCTAATCCATCCACAACAAATTGTTTTGGAATTACATCAATAATTTCGCGTTCTGGGGGAATGGAAATAACTTGTGTGGCTTCTATCACTCTCGCAACATCTTCATTCGTGATCTCACGATTTTCACTTGAAACAGCTACAACGCCATGTGATGGCAGAAGGGAGACATGATTACCGGATATGCCTACAATTACTTGGTGAATTTCCATGCCAATCATTCTTTCAGCCTGTTCAATTGCCTTTTTTATGGAATGAACGGTTTCATCTATATCAACAATGGAGCCCTTTCGCAGTCCTTCAGACTTCACATTGCCTACACCAATTATATTTAAATTGTCATTGACCATTTCACCAATGATAACTTTTACACTGGATGTACCGATGTCAAGACTTACGTAGATGTCATTGCTGTTCATTCTCTGGCACCTCCTTCTAAACAAACTACTATTCTGGAACAACAATTATCAAAATATACTTATTATAAAACTATTCGTCACTATGAAAGGATTCCCCTTTTTTCTAATTTAACTTTTTTCTAACTTTTCAAGTTCCATTTTTCAGCTTTTTTAGAAAAACGTTAAAAAAACTGCAAGCAACTGACTTCATCAGAAAATGGCGACTTTTTTGCCTGAACCCGGGAGGGGAAAAACGGAAGTCAGAAATCAGAGACCGGAAAAAAAATTTGAATCCCGCACCGCATTAGTGGAACTCCTACTCTGAACGCTGACTTTTTTAAACATCCTCTATCATAAAGTCTACACTAAGACGAACACTTAGAAAAGTTAAATCTGTCACGATTATTATATTAAAAAAGAAGTGAGAAAGAAGAATGTGGAAATTTTATCGATCTCCTTCGTTTTCCCGGGTATCCTCCCCTTCTTCCCCATAAGCCTTAAAATAAGAGCCGACTTCCAAATCGATGATACCTTTCTGCTCATTATTTAATTGACTTCTGATAGCAGGATAAAGAACCATTTTTTCAGCAAAGCTTGACAGCGTCGCGCTGACTTCAAACCCGTCGTTCATATAAAGTGAAATATGCTTTTCATCCGTTTCTTTTGGAGTATAATGAATTTCTGAAATTGCATTATAAACTTCATCCGGAAGCTGTGTTAAAGCCTGTACCATTTCCTGTATAATTGTTTTATCGGAAAATCCCACTAAAATTGGTACATCTTCAGAGACTGCAGTATTGTCTGCTTCTGTAACAATCCTGCCATTTTCAAGAATCGGATGAAATGCTGTACCATCTGTTTGTACTGCAACTCTTTTTAGCTCAACTATTTTAATTTCTACTTTGTTCGGCAAAACGGTTTTCACGTGCGCTTCCTTCACTTCTGATAAATTTTCCAGTCGCTGTATAATCCCATCCTTTGGAACCGTCCAAATATTCGTATTTTTATCTATTTCAATTATCCCCATAAGCTCTTTCGTCGAATAGGTATTATTTCCAATGATCGTAATTGTACTCACATGACTTAATGGAGACTGAAAATAAATAATACAGGCAAGTACAACGAAAAAAAGCAACAATATCAACGTTAATCTTCTATTTGCTCTTTTTTTCCGCTGTTGCTTCAGTTTAGGAATCCGCTCCTCAATCGAAACTAAATTGCCCTTCTTCACCCCATCGACTCTCCTTATCCGATTCGTTTATCTGAATGCAACTTATGTGTTTAATTAACAATTAATTATATCATCATCTATGCTAAATGTATTATGACAGTTGTATTACTTTAGTCCTATTCTATTTTTCAACTATTAATTCCTTCATCAGACCGTATAATCTTTGTACTGCATCCTGCATGCCCAAGGCAAGCGCTGCTTTCTTCATATCTTTACTCCGTTTTTCATTTAATAAAATTTTGTCAATACTATCTACTAAAGTCCTTGCAGATAAATCTTTTTCCAATAATAATAATGCGGCACCATGATCTGCAAGCGCCCGAGCGTTTTTCTCCTGGTGATTATTCGTGACATACGGACTTGGAATAAGGACGCTCGGGATCCCTAAAGACGTTAATTCCGCTAACGTAGTCGCACCTGCCCGTGACACCGTCAAATCCGTTCCAGCGAGGACTTCAGGCATGTTATGGATAAACGGCACAATTTTCACATTGTCAGGATTCCCAACTAATTGGATTTCTTTTTCAACCTGTTTATAATGGACCTCTCCCGTAACATAAAGAATTTGATAAGGCTTCCCGGCAAATTCGGCAAAAGCTTTGATAACCGCTTCATTAATCGGTCTCGCTCCTCTGCTCCCCCCAAATATTAATACTACCTTCTTATTAATACTTAAGCCGGCTGATATACGCCCCTTTATGCCATCTTTATGTAATACTTCAGAAGCACGCGGGTTTCCTGTCAGGACAACTTTTTTTTCCGGAAAAAATGCTTTTGCTTCTGTAAAACAAACCGCGATTCGATCGACATAGCGGCTAAGAAATTTATTCGTCAGCCCTGGGATACTGTTTTGTTCATGAATAATCGTCGGTATCCCCAGTTTAGAAGCTGCATAGACGACAGGGCCGCAAACATAGCCTCCAGTGCCGATCACAATATCGGCGTGGAATTGTCTGAGAATCCGCTTACTGTCTTTGACACCTTTTAAAAAGCGAAAGACTGTCTTTACATTTTCAAATGAAAGTTTTCTTTTAAAACCGGTTATATAAATAGATTGAAAAGCAATTTTTTCTCTTCTAACAATTTGATTCTCTAACCCTTTTTCCGTCCCTATGTATAGAAATTCTGCCTCTTTATTTTCTTTTTGAATTTCTTTTATGAGGGCAAGAGCAGGATAAATATGCCCTCCTGTTCCACCGCCGCTAACAACAATATTCATTTTTCCACCTCATTAAAAATGCATATTCTTTATTTTACTATAACTCAAACCCGTATTACATGAAAAAATAATATTGTTAAACAAATGTAATCATTTAACAAAAGCATGAGGAATATGACAAAAGAATATCACTTCCTTACCCCTGAACAAATGACAGGTTTACTTTCGGTAATTCGGGGGACTTAAATCAGGGATACCGTTAATGTGTCTCCATAGGTTCATTATACTAATATCGAGTATTCCGCCACCTGTTTTCATTACTATTTGTGGCGGGTAAGGGAGATTCGACTGACATGGAGGCTAATATTAAAAAGAAGCGAAAACTCAATCAAATCGATTGCGCTTTTCACTTCCCTCGTTGCATTTTTATCGCAGATTAAGGGACAGTAATACCCCCACCTCAAAAATGGAGGTGATACCAGTCATTTTAGGTGGGGGATAAACTGCCCCTAAAAAGCCCGATTGGTGAGATAAGGAGTTTCTTTGGGCTTCAGCCCTTAGAAAAATCAGTCTGGCTCCGCGTGATAAGAATTTTCTTTGGGCTTTAGCCCTTAGAAGTTTCACTTTATGAAGATACTCTTATGCAAACATTTCAATAGCGGGCATACCTGCTTATATTTAATAGTACTCCAATTGCCATCAACATTAATGTCAGGGAAGAACCACCGTAGCTTAAAAATGGTAACGTGATCCCTGTTACCGGCATAAGTCCGGTAACGACACCAATATTAATCATTACCTGGATCGCAATCATGGAAATGATACCGACCGCTAAAAAGCTTCCATATAGATCAGGAGCGCCTAAGGCAATGCGGATCCCCCGCCACAAGAGCAGCGCAAAACAAAGTAAGACGAAGGAACCGCCGATAAAACCGAGCTCTTCGGAAAGAATCGCAAAGATAAAATCGGTCTGCGGTTCAGGTAAATAGAAAAATTTTTGCCTGCTTTGTCCGAGGCCAAGACCGAACAATCCTCCCGGACCAACAGCGTAAAGGGACTGAATAATTTGAAAGCCTGTGCCCAATGGATCTTCCCACGGATCGAGAAACGAAGTAATCCGGCGGATCCGATAAGGTGCAGATAATACAAGAGCCGCGAAACCGGCCAAACCAATGACGCCGAGAATCACAAAATGAAAAATTCTTGCCCCTGATATAAAAATCATTACGAGACTCGTTCCGATCATCACAGTACCGGTGCCCAGGTCCGGCTGGCACATAATCATGCCAAATGCAAGAAATACAATTCCTAATGATGGTGCAAGTCCTTCTTTAAAGGAGATAATCTGCTTCTGACGTTCGGACAAAAATTTGCCGAGAAAGGCAATCATGGCAAGCTTCATAAATTCTGACGGTTGAATCGAAAAAGCACCGACGCCAATCCAGCTTGTTGAACCATTCCGTTCCGTTCCGATACCGGGAATAAGAACAAGGATGAGTAAAGCAAAGCAAATAATCAGGATCCATTTCGCCCAGTTCCTCCACGTCCAATAATCGATATTCATAATAAAAAACATTGCCAAGATACCGACACCTGCAAAAAGCAACTGCCGTTTTGCGAAATAGAAGGAATCATCAAAATTATGCTGTGCCCATATCGCACTGGCACTATATACCATGATAAGACCGATTGCAAGTAACGTAAACGTAATAATAATAAGAAACGAGTCAGGAGTCGTTTTTTTTGCCGGCAAGAGCTTCACCTCAACAGAAGTTTTTGGGCTTCTATGATTCAAAAGCAAATCAAAACTACTGATAACTTTTTTAGCAATGAATCATTACTCAGCTGCAAAAAGCAGACAAAAGACAAGCCCTCATTTAAAGACTATGCACCGCCTCGATAAAAATGTCTCCTCTTACTTCAAAAGTTTTATATTGATCCCAACTGGCGCACGCAGGTGAAAGGAGGATAACATCTCCCGGTTCCGACAGCTGATACGCTGCGGGTACGGCACTTTTTACATTCTCGACATGTTCAATGATTTTTATTCCCGCTTCTTTTGCAATCCGTTCCAGTTTGTTTGCCGTCTGCCCAAAAAGAATGACCGCCTTTACATTTTTAAAAAACGGCAGCAGTTCATCGAATTCATTGCCGCGATCCAGTCCGCCAGCAAGTAAAATAACCGGCTGCGGAAAGGAGATAAGCGCATTCTTAGTCGCAAGAATATTTGTTGCTTTCGAATCATTATAAAAAGTGCGCCCTTCCTTTTCTCCAACATACTGCAAACGGTGCTTAACGCCTTTAAAGGTATGAAGAACCTCATAAATTGCTTTATTTTCTACTCCGGACAGCTTTGCTGCCGCAACAGCACAAAGGACATTTTCCAGATTATGCCTACCAGGAAGCAGTACATCCTGTTGCTTTATGACAGCCTCCCCATAATAATAAATCATCCCATCTTTTACCGAAACGCCGTTCTCTAAATACCTTGCTGTAGAGAAAGGAATGATTTTCGCTTTTGAATCGCGGGCAATCTTCACCACTTCATCCTGTTCAGCATTGATAATAAAATAGTCAGCTTCCGTTTGATTTTTTGTTATATTTGCTTTTGCTTTCACATAAGCTTCTTTTGAACCATGGTAGTCTAGATGGGCATCGAAAATATTAGTCAGTACAGCAATGCGTGGGTTAAATGTCTTAATACCCATCAGTTGAAAGGATGACAATTCGATGACGATCGTATTTTCTTTTCCGGCTTTTTCAGCAACACCTGAAGCTACAGTGCCAATATTACCGGCAATCAGCGGCTGTTTATTCCCGTATTTTAACATTTCAAAAATTAATGTTGTCGTTGTTGTCTTGCCGTTCGAACCTGTTATGCCGATAAATGGTGCCTCCGATACTTCATATGCGAGTTCCACTTCTGTTATGATAGGAATCCCTTTTGCAATTGCCTCTTTAATCATTTCGTTCGTATAGGGGATACCGGGATTTTTTACAATTAATTCAAAGCCTTCTTCCAGCAATTCTATTGGATGGCTTCCGCAAATAACTGTTATTCCCTGTTCCAGCAGCCCTTGTGCCTTCGGATTTTCCGCTAATGGCTTATAATCATTGACAGTGACAAAAGCACCAAGCTTATGTAATAAGGATGCGGCGCTTACGCCGCTTTTTGCTAAGCCGAGCACTAATATTTTTTTATGACGATAATGATTAACTTCTTTCACTTATAACCACACCTCGATATAAATTCCTAATACTGCGCATAACAGTCCCGCAGTCCAAAAAGTAACGACAACCTTCCATTCGGACCAGCCCAATAATTCATAATGATGATGCAATGGACTCATGCGAAAAATTCTTTTCCCGGTTGTCTTAAATGAAATAACCTGCAGAATGACGGAAAGCGTTTCGATAACAAAGACACCGCCGATTACAATTAATAGAATTTCCAGTTTTGTTAAAATAGCGACAATACCAATTGCACCTCCCAGGGCAAGAGAACCTGTATCCCCCATAAAAACTTTAGCAGGGTGTGCATTAAAAACTAAAAATCCTAATAAAGCTCCGACAACGGCAACGGAAAAAATTGCAATATCATATTGCATCGCATTCCAAGCCAATACTGCAAAGGCGCCAAAAGCAATCGCAGCCGTACCTGATAGCAGTCCGTCTAATCCGTCAGTTAAATTCACAGCATTTGAAAAGCCGACTAACCAAAATATAATAAAGAATAGATAAAACCAGCCAATATCAATCGAAGCATTGATAATCGGCATATGTATTTCTGTTGAAAAATGCTGTTCCTGCAAAAAGAAATATACAAACAGCGAAATAACGATTTGCCCGAATAATTTTTGCCTTGATGTCAGGCCTAAATTTCGTTTCATAACAACCTTAATAAAATCATCCAGAAAACCTAAAATGGCAAATCCAATCATGACGAATAATAATAAGAATGTCTCTGCCTGCGGCTGACTAAATTTATTTGTCATCACAAGTGTCGTAATGATAATCGAAATAACAATTATCAGCCCGCCCATCGTCGGCGTACCGGATTTCTTTTGATGTGATTTCGGACCTTCCTCGCGGATGCTTTGTCCAAATTTCAATCTTCTTAAAAAAGGAATAAAAAAGGGAGATAATAATACAGAAATTAAGAACCCTGCGATTATGGTATATAGGATCACTTGCTCCATCATTTTTCTTCCCTCCAAGTAATGCCGCTCCTGTCTGTTCCTGTCCGCCGTCCGATCATCACAGCTATATCATATGATTGCACATATTCTTTCAGACGCTTTTTATACAAAAAAAAGGATTTTATCCATATGGGTGCTGTTTTTATTCTGATTTTTTTATTTGTGTACGCCATCATTGAACCTTTCCCAGCCTCTTTTCAATTGCTTCCTTTGCAACGAGACGATCGTCAAAATCGAACTTTATCTTGCCTATTTGCTGATATGTTTCATGTCCTTTTCCCGCTATAAGCACGACATCATCCGCTTCTGCAGCAAAAATTGCATCTTCTATCGCCTCTTTCCGATGAATAAATGACTTATAACGCTTGCCTTTTACACCTTCTTCCATTTGATGAATGATCGCTACCGGATCTTCACTTCTTGGGTTATCGGACGTGAAAATCGCATCTGTCGCATATTGGCATGCAATTTTTGCCATTAAAGGTCGTTTCGTACGATCCCGATCTCCGCCGCAGCCAACGACAACATAAATTTTTTTCTTTGCAAATTGGCGAATTGTTTTCAGGGCATTTTCTAAACTATCCGGGGTATGTGAATAATCAACAATTACCGAAAAATGCTGGCCTGCATGAACCATTTCAAAGCGGCCGGCTACACCCTTAACTTTTTCCACTGATGCAGCGATTTTTTCAATTGGAATTCCCGATGCCGCCGCTGCGGCAATACTGGCAAGTACGTTGTAGACGCTGAACTTTCCTACCAGACTCATGTGAATTCGGTGTGTACCAAAAGGAGAAATTAATGTAAATGTTGTTCCTGATGGCGTCATTTTTATTGATGTTGCCTGAAAATCCGCATGGTGGTCGATTGCATAGGTAAGGATATGGACTGCCGTTTCTTTTAGATAATCTTTCGAAGCCGGATCATCCACATTTAAGATCGCGTATTTGGGTTCGTCATAGCGAAATGTATTTCCAAGTTGGGAAAACAGTAAACCTTTTGCGTGTTTATACGCTTCCATTGTTTTATGATAATCTAAATGATCTTGTGTTAAATTCGTGAAAACAGCAATATTAAAGTCTACTCCCTGTACCCTTCCTTCCACAAGCGCATGGGATGAAACCTCCATGACAGCTGTCTTCACATTTTGTTCAAGCATTTGAGAAAAGGTTTTCTGTAAAACGAGACTTTCAGGGGTTGTATTACTTGTTTCCAAAAGTGCTTCCCCAATTTTTGTATACAAAGTGCCGATTAATCCTGTCTGCTGTCCATAATCAGCAAATATTTGTTCAATCAGATGACTGGTTGTTGTCTTTCCATTCGTTCCAGTTACTCCAATCATATGTAATCTTCTGCTTGGCTGTCCATAAAATGCATCTGCTAATATTGACATTGCTTTCTTTGTATTTTTTACAACGATGACAGGGACAGATAATGTCATCGGTTTTTCCGCAATAATTGCTGCCGCGCCGTTCTCCTCTGCCAGTTGGGCAAACTGATGACCATCAACCGTATAGCCTTTTATACAAACAAACAGACTCCCGGGGATTACTTTGCGATGGTTGTTTTCAATTGATTTAATCTCCATATTTTTTATATCCTGTAAAAATGGAAAAGTCATAGAAGGATGTAAACACTCTAATAATGTATGTAAATTCATTCCATACGTACCTCGCTAACTCTATTTTCAAATACTAAGTGTATCACAAAGAAAGAACTCCGTCAGCAGCAAATAAACAATTCATAACAACAATCAGCATATCCATTCTACACGAAAAAAAAATAATAAGCTAATAGAAAAGCGGAGGCGGGTTGTTCAGCCGCGACAAGCTTAAGACGAGCAACCATAAAGTCCGCTTTTTGACTTTTTTCCTGCTTGGCTTAAGACCTCGAGCCGATAGCGCCCGGAGCTGGACAATCGGAAAAGCGGAGGCGGGTTGTTCAGCCGCGACAAGCTTAAGACGAGCAACCATAAAGTCCGCTTTTTGACTTTTTGGTTGCTTGGCTTAAGACCTCGAGCGGCTACCCGCCGGAGCTGGACAATCGGAAAAGCGGAGGCGGGTTGGCCAGCAGCGACAATCCGAACAACTAGAAAAACGAAGGGGATAATAGACGCCGGAGGCCGGAAGGCGTAGAAAGGCGAATTTCTAAAGCCTTATTCCGACCTCTGACCTCCAGTCTCCGACCTCCGTTATCAGTCCTCATTTGTTTCATTAAAGTACAAGCGGATTGTTGATCCTTCTTTTAAGCGGACTCCCGGCTGAGGAGTTTGTTTTACAACTATATCACCTGAACCGCTGGCATCAATTTTTAAATTAACCAGCAACTCTCCTAATTCTTTTTTGGAGATACCCACTAAATCCGGAACCTCTACCATTGCCGGGTCTTCCCATGTCCTTTTCTTTTCCAGCTGATCTTTTCTTGGAGGAATATCCATTGCCTGCAGGCTATCACCAATAATCGCACCGGCGATTGGAGCTGCCACGCGCCCCCCGAATTGTACCGTCCCTTTTGGATTATCAACGGCCACATAGACAACGATTTGCGGATCATCTGCCGGAGCAAATCCAAGAAATGAAACAATATGATTGTTTTCTAAATAACGCCCGTTGACAGCCTTTTGCGCTGTCCCTGTTTTACCTCCGACACGATAGCCATCAACAAATGCCTTTACGCCCGTTCCTTGTGCAACAACACTCTCTAATGCTTCGCGGATTTTTGCTGATGTCTCCTTGGATATGACAGTTCGTTTTGCAGAAGGAGATTTTTTCATTACTACTTCTCCGGTTTTCGGGTCTATAAGCTCCTTTGCAATATAAGGAGTATATAGTGTCCCCCCGTTAATAGCGGCTGAAACTGCAGCAACCTGCTGAATCGGGGTAACGGATACACCCTGACCGAAAGCAGTCGTTGCAAGCTCGACCGAACCAACACGTTCTAATGGAAATAAAATGCCTGTTCCTTCTCCCTGCAGGTCAATTCCTGTTTTTTTGCCAAAGCCAAAATCTTGAATATAACGAAATAAAGTATCCTTGCCCAGCCGCTCGCCGAGCTCGACAAATCCTGGATTACACGAATTTTGCACCACTTCTAAAAAAGATTGATCACCATGGCCGCCTTTTTTCCAGCAACGCAGTCTTGCACCGCCTACTTCCATAAAACCGTGGTCATAAAAATGATCACTTTTTAAATCAACCTTTTTTTCTTCTAAAGCAGCTGCTAATGTAATAATTTTAAAGGTAGATCCCGGCTCATAGGTGCTCCAGATTGGTAAATTACGGTTATATACCTCTGAGGGAACAGCTTGAAAATCTGCCGGATCAAAGCTTGGACGGCTTGCCATTGCCAGTATTTCTCCATTATTAGGATTCATTGCAATCGCAATAAGTCCGTCAGGATTGTATTGTGCCTCTGCGTTATCCAGTTCCCGTTCTACAATCGTCTGAATCGCAGAGTAAATTGTCAGCTTTAAATCAAGACCGTTAATGGGCGGTTGATAATCATCGGCCATTTTGCTCATCCGTTCTCCTTTGGCACTGGCATAAAATTTCACAGAACCTCTTTCGCCCTTAAGCTCCTCATCATAATGAAGCTCCAATCCCATTAACCCTTGATTGTCAATACCGGCAAACCCAAGCACATGAGATAAGTAAGTACCGAAAGGATAATGCCGCTTCGAATCCTCGCCGATATAAACCCCTGCCAAGTTTAACGCCCGGACTTCTTTTGCTTTTTCATGAGAAATTTTCCTTCCTTCCGGAATCTTTACGATGCTTTCCACCTTTGTAATGTCTTTATACGCTTTTTCCTTTGACATATTTAATACCGCAGCCAGCTTTTCTGCTGTCATCGCCGGATCTTTAATTTGTCTTGGAACGACATATACAGTTGGTGCACTGATATTAGTTGCCAATGCAACGCCGTTTCGATCGACAATTTTTCCGCGTTCCGGTTCAAAAGGGATGTCCCTGCTCCATAATTCTTTTGCTTCATCCGTTAAAAGATTCCCTAGAAAAAACTGAACATAGCCAAGTCGGATATCAATAATGAAAAAAATCAATAATCCGATCAGTAAGGCAATTGTTAATCTTTTTCTTACTGTTACATTGGATACCCGCATCGTTGAAACGAACCCCCTCTAAAAAATGGCTCGTCTCATTAATATGCTTGTTCCAATTGAATTAGAACTATTGCTAAAATATTAAGTTCCTTCTGCTTCCTCATTTTGCTGTTCAGTGTTCTCCTGGTCTGAATTCTCCTGATCTGTATCCTCCTGTATTTGCCCACCATATGATTGCAAATTGACTTGGAGTGTGTCTCCGGCATTTAATACATTTCCCTCGGGAATGCTTTGACTCACCACATAACCCTGTCCTTCAACCTGTACCTTTATTTGAACTAGCTCGGCCAGCTTCATGACATCACGCAGTGACCATCCTGTTAAATTCGGCATTGTCACGGAACCGTCCGTTAGCAGAATGATTTTTTCCCCAGGTAATATTTTTTCCCCGTTTTCAGGAATATGTTTGACAACGTTGTCACCATTTCCCAGCAGCACCGGTTGCAAACCGCTTTCCTGCAATGTATTTGCCGCTTCCGAAGCAGAAAAGCCAGTAACATCCGATACTTCTTTTATTTCCGGCTGTATTTGGGCATCAGGTTTTATATTTAAATATTGCAGGCTATTTTTCATCACCGTTTTAAAAATAGTGGAAACCGGTAAAGATCCGCTTACCTGTGAATTGACCTCAGGCTGCTGGACAGCGACGTACATCACTAATTGCGGGTCGTCCTTCGGCACCATCCCGATAAAGGAATAAACATGATTATTCGCTCCTTCCAAATAACCTGTTCCACCTGGTATTTGCGCCGTACCTGTTTTTCCGGCAACCTTATAGCCTTCGATATTAAATTTCCCGTAGCCGGTTCCATTTGGCGAAGAAATAACCGTTTCTAAAATATCACGTACTTTTTTTGCAGTCTCTGCACTTATAGGCGTACCTGTTACTTCCGGCTCTATATCTTCAATTGTTTCTTCCGTATTACTGTCGACAATTTTATCGACTACATGAGGACGGAGCATTTTCCCGTCATTGGCAATCGCGATTGCCCCCTGAATCTGTTGGATCGGTGTAATGGCTGTTGCCTGTCCGAATCCGGTTGCCGCTTTATCGCGGGGATATTGATAAACGATTTGACCGCCGACTTCATTGGGCAATTCAATCCCCGTAGGATTTTCAAATCCAAACTTTGTTAAGTATTCACGATACATATCAAAGCCGATATATTCATTAACAAGTTTTGCAAAAAGAACATTAGAAGAATGCTGAACCCCTTCCAAAAAGGAAATCGTTCCCCAGCCGACCCGGTTATAGTCCCGGATTGGCTCTGAGTTGCCGGTTACTTTATAT
>JAGKQJ010000160.1 GCA_017898095.1 Bacillaceae bacterium Marseille-Q3522
AGTTTAATTTCAACACGAAGGAAAATATAAGTACTTCTCCATCATTTTTATCGATTTTCTATTCAAGTAAAAAAAGTCAGCTTTCAACATTGCCCTTTGCGAAATTCTGACGAAAAAGTCCATTGAATTTTCGATTTTGACAAGCGATAATAATGGAGATGTTTAAACGTACAAAAAGGAAAGGCAGGAAACAGTATGACTTTTACAGACAAGGTAGTTATCGTGACTGGTGCTGCCAACGGGATTGGTAAAGGAATTGCAGAAGCCTTTGCAAAAAAAAGAGCAACTGTGATACTGGCCGATAAAGATGAATCAAACGGTAAAGAAACAGCTGACTACATATGCGGGCAAGTCGGAAAAGCATCGTTTTTCCACACCGATGTGCGGAAGGAAGATGATATTATCCGATTGATGCAATGGACAAATGCCACTTTTGGAAAAATTGATATTATTATTAATAATGCCGGTAAAGGGATTTGGAAATCTCCTTTCGATTTATCTTTGCTGGAGTGGGACGATGTAATCCATACCAACTTAAGAAGTGTATTTCTTTGTTCACGTGAAGCTGCGAAATATATGAAAAACAATCCTCATGGCGGTAAAATTGTCAATATTGCTTCGACTCGTGCTTTTATGTCGGAAGCGAATTCGGAGGCGTATGCTGCCTCCAAAGGCGGGATTGTTGCAATAACTCATGCACTTGCCGCTTCCTTAAGTGAAGATCGGATTACCGTTAATTGTATTTCGCCAGGCTGGATTGAAACAGGTGACTATACGAAATTAAGAGAGAGTGATCATTTGCAGCATTTTTCCAAGCGCGTTGGGAAACCGGATGATATCGCCCGTGCCTGTTTGTTTGTAACGGCGGAGGAAAATAACTTTATAACCGGAGCGAATCTGACAATTGACGGCGGAATGACGAGAAAAATGATTTACGAGGAATAGCTTTCAGTAAAAATTGATGGTAATTCTTGATTAAGCATGCGAAAAAACCTGGAGAATTGACTTTATACACTGAAAAAACTGCTAAACCGACGGAAAATAACTGTAATATATATTTTTTCCAACTCCTTATTAATATTAGCATACAAAAACGGTTTTTGGTAAACTAATGGAAAGCAATGATTCGTAATAGGAGAAAATGATGAGAAAAAAACGAAAAAAATTTTGCCCGCGCTTTGTTGTTAGTTTGCTTGTCTTTCTATTAGTGTTTTTCTTTTTCGAACAAGCTTTCCAATTTCCCGTCCAAAATCTGCTTGATCCTTATACGAATGTAAAGCAGTATACGACAGAAGTAGAAAAAGAACTGGAAAAGTATGGTCTTGAACAATATACTTTAGCATTAATCGCTTTAATGCAGCAAGAAAGCCGCGGTCGTGGTGGGGATCCGATGCAATCCTCTGAATCTGCCGGTTTACCGCCAAATTCGATCAACGATCCACAAAAAAGTATTGAATATGGGGTAAAGCATTTTCAGAGCGTATACAGTTATGGTACAGAGAAAAATGTTGATTTTTCAACAATTATTCAGGCTTATAACATGGGAATGGGTTATATTGACCACGTGGCTGCCGCCGGAGGCAAGCATACGGAAGAACTTGCAAAACAATATTCGATGAAACAGGTGGAAAAAAATCCTGAACTCTACAACTGCGGCGGAAATAAAAATAATTTCCGTTATCCGTATTGCTATGGTGATTTTACCTACAGCGAGAAAGTGGCAAAAAACATCGAAGATTTGTCTGAAAGTCTGCCGGCACTGAAAAACGAAGCACAAACAGGTGATCCTTATTAACAAGCATCTGTTTGTGCTTTTTATCGGTCATGAATGATGCTAATACAAACAGCAATACAGTTTTTCTCTACCCATATCTCATAGTTATTTTTTTGTAGATAATTACCACATGCTATTACCATGATCAATTGTGGAATCTTAATGATATCCACCTTTTTGGGGCTAATCATGTCATTCCTTTTTCTCACTAATAAAGTTTTCCAGCGAATTTTCTTCCTCGATCCGTTGCTAGCTTCTTCTCAGCATCCGATAACCATACAATACTGCCCACGGTGTTGATTCCTCTTTATAATAGAACCGGATCGGAATCTCAAGCTCTTGAACATAAAACAGATTCTCCCCTGTTCTTTCCAGTGGATAGCTCTCTCCATCTATATTCGCCATTGCTTGTCCGCCGTGATTGCTGATTTGGATCTTTCCTCCCTCCAGAGAACTGTAAGTCCCTTCTATGATTGATAGCAAAGCTTCTGAAATCGCATAAGTCTTGCTTGCCGGTTGCTCTAACGGTATATCTAAAGCAGCATGAACAGCGGTTACCCATAATTTGAAACTCGGTGCACCGGAAACATTTGTTAAAATTGCAACGGAAAGCTCCTCTTCCGGGACAAACCCGAAATAAGACGAAACCCCGGGTTGCCCGCCTCCATGGGAGATAAGCGTTAAATTTTCGTGATTCTTTGTGATCGTTAAGGCATAGCCGTAATAAAAATTTTCTCTAATTTTGTATTGCGGCTGCCACATTTTTGCTACTTGCGGCGGGGAGATTATTTTTACAGAATCCGGATTGCTGTTCACATACAGAGTACTGTACCTTATTAAATCCAGCACATTCGAGCGGATTCCCCCGCCCACTTCATAATTTCCTAATGCCGGCCACGCTGTTTCATCGAATTGACCCGTTTTTTTATTAAAAAGATATGGAACCGATACATTATCCATTTTCGCAATTTCTTCTAAACTGTAGGAGGACCGGTTCATGCGTAAAGGATTTAAAATATTTTCCGTCATGTACCTCCGATACAGCTGCCCGCTTACCCTCTCGATAATAATCCCTAATAATAGAAAAGAATCATTGCAATAACTGAAGTACTCCCCCGGTTCACCCAGCAGATCGATTTTTTCCTCATTTAAGTAGGAGATATGCTCCTTTAATTTATTTAACTCCTCTTTGCGTTTCAATGGCGGAATTCCCGTAGTATGCGATAACAAATGCAAAATTTTAATCTTATTCATATCGCTTACTCCCTGAAGTTGTAATTCAGGGATGTGCTTTATTATCGGATCCGTCACCGAAAGTTTCCCTTCTTCTTCCAACTTTATAATTGCCGAAGCTGTGAAAGATTTTGAGACGGATGCGATCCCGAAAATTGTTTCTGGTGTTACTGCTTTTTTCTTTTCAAGATTCCGATATCCAAACCCTTGCTGATAAATGATTTCCCCTTTTTTTGCGATTGCAATTGCTGCCCCGGGAATATGCTTTTCCTTCATTATCGTTTGCATAAATTTCTCTAATTTTTGTCTGCTTTCTGTTTTCAAAATGCCCGTTACATGTATAAAAAGTAACGGTTCCCTCCCTTCGGTTCTTTTCCTGTTAGAAAAGTGAAAAATATGTCGAAAAATCCTTATTTATAAAAGATAATACACTCAACTGATTCCTTCAAGGAAAACAGCTAAAAATTTTAAAAAATTCAATCATTATTTCTGCTTTATCCATTTTATCGGTGCCTCTTCTCCGCAATTCGAATTTGCCGTTTTTTCTTGAAATTCTTCATAAAATTGATTACGATCTACAATAGCAGCATATTTTTTTAAAAAGTTATGAAAACGATTTCAACATTAAAAGGAGAGTTGACAATGGGGATCACAATGGATGAATTTGTTTACGAGCTACAAGGGGCACTGTCCGATAATCAAGTTTCGCTTAATCAAGCAGTCCGGGAGTTACACGGTAAGGATGAGTCTTATCACGCCGTACGTTTGCCGGATGTTGTTGTTTTTCCAAATACAACGAAAGATGTATGTGAAATCATAAAGCTTGCAGGGCAATTTAATATACCTGTTATTCCATTTGGTTTGGGAACGAGTTTGGAAGGCCATGTCATTCCATATGAAAAAGGGATTTCAATTGATTTTTCTCAGATGAATAAAATATTGGAGGTACGCGAGGCTGATTTTCTTGTCAAAGTGCAGCCGGGAGTTACACGCACGCAGCTGAATAAAGAGTTGAAAAAATACGGTTTATTTTTTCCCGTTGATCCCGGTGCAGATGCGACTCTCGGCGGCATGGCAGCGACAAACGCAAGCGGCACCACTTCCGTTAAATACGGGATCATGAGAGATCAAATCCGCGATTTAGAAGTGGTATTAGCGGATGGAACCGTGATTCACAGCGGAAATTTAGCGGCAAAATCATCTTCCGGTTATCATTTAAATGGCTTATTTATTGGTTCAGAAGGTACATTAGGCTGTTTTACCGAATTGACGTTAAAAATATACGGAATTCCCGAGCATATGATGGCAGCGCGGGCTGTCTTTGCAAATGTTCACGATGCAGTTGAAGCTGTAACGGCGATTTTGCAGGCAGGCATTCCGATCGCAAGAGTAGAATTAGTGGATGAATTTTCGATTCAGCAAGTGAATCATTTCAGTGATACCTCCTATTCGGAAAAACCGACATTATTTCTTGAGTTTCACGGGAATGAAGCAGGTCTCAGGCAGGATATCGCTTTTACAAAGGAGATTGTTGCAGATTATCATTGTGAGGAATTTGCATTTGAGACGGATCAGGAAGCAAGAAATAAATTATGGGAAGCGCGGCACAATGCCGCATACGCCTTCACCCATGGATTTCCGGGGAAAAAATTGATGGTTACAGATGTCTGTTTACCGATTTCCGAGCTGGCAGGCGCGATTCAACACGCCAGGAAAACAGTGGAGGATTTGCAACTGACCGGCGGGATTGTCGGCCATGTCGGTGATGGCAATTTTCATGTTCTGTTAATGATCAATTTAGACGACCCGGATGAGATTAAAAGGGCCAATCAATTAAACGAAACGATTGTGATGTATGCCCTTGAACGGGGAGGAACTTGTACCGGAGAGCACGGAGTCGGTATTGGAAAACAAAAATATCAGCAAATCGAACATGGTGCAGCACTACATGTGATGAGGAAAATAAAGCAGGCTCTGGATCCATTGAATCTGCTTAATCCGAATAAAATATTGCCATAGGATGAATAGACAATAACGCTTTTCAATTTTGAATTGGAGAATATATATTTTCAAAATCCACCTTTTTAGGATCTGAAACAGATCGCAAAAGGTGGATTTTATATTTTACTTTTATATTTCTTTTATTTTAGCATAAAAATACAGCTTGTATTAATATGATGATAGAAAATGATTGCATAAATAAAAGGAAAAAACCCAGCTTCAACGTAAAAAAAATAAAATATTGTAGGGTTCTCTTCTTTTCCATCGTCTATATTAGTAAAAAAGCGATTGAAAAAGGGGTAGGCATTTCCAAAATCTTATGATAATCTGTCAGTACGTCTAGTTTTTTTGGCAATTTGACAATACATAGTCTCAAAAGTTAGAGGATTCAGCAAGCAATATCGTGCAGACTGAAAATAACTGAAGAAGGAGATATATTTTTATGGATTTTATTAATATTTTGAAAGCCATTATCCTTGGCCTAGTAGAAGGATTAACGGAGTTTGCCCCGGTTTCTTCTACCGGTCATATGATTATTGTCGATGATATGTGGCTGAATTCAGAAGCATTTCTCGGACAATCTGCGGCCAATACATTTAAGGTTGTTATTCAGCTTGGCTCGATTCTGGCTGTCGTCGTCGTTTTCAAAGACCGCTTTATTGACCTGTTAGGATTAAACCGCCTTTTTAAAAAAGAAACCTTTGTTCGCAGGACACACTTAAAGCTGACACATGTCATTGTTGGATTGCTTCCTGCCGGTATTCTCGGATTCTTATTTGAAGATGCCATTGATGAGCATCTCTTTCGTACAGAAACCGTCCTGATTGGCCTTGTGCTCGGGGCAATTTTAATGATTGCCGCAGATATATACAGCAAAAACCATACACAAATTTCATCGGTTGATCAAATTACCTATAAACAGGCATTTATTGTCGGACTTATTCAATGTTTTTCCCTTTGGCCTGGATTTTCACGATCCGGGGCAACGATTTCAGGCGGGGTTTTGACAGGCTTAAGCCACCGCACAGCCTCCGATTTTACTTTTATTATGGCTGTTCCGATCATGGCCGCCGCAAGTTTCCTTTCGTTACTAAAAAACTGGGAATACATTTCTATCGATGCGCTGCCGATCTATATTGTCGGTTTTATCAGTGCGTTTATCTTTGCCCTTATTGCCATTCGCTTTTTCTTAAAGTTAATCGACAGAGTAAAACTGATCCCATTTGCAATTTACCGAATTGTCATTGCTGCTATCATATTTTTCGTATTATTTTTCTAATCCGAAAAAAAATCCCGCCATTCAGAGAAAAAATTGGCGGGATTTTTTTTAGCTGACTTCCGATATCCACCTTCCATCCTCTGCTTTTTTGTTTTTTACAGGAATCCTTCATGAAACTGCTTTTTCTTACTTTTTATTATTACAACGCTTACAAACCTTCTTTTTTTAGAAATATCGATTATTTAGTTTACAAGTTTGTTCAATCAAGGTAAAATAATGTTTGTGTCTGACCAATTTATTAAAAGGAGTTGATTGTTTTGAATAGTCGAAGTTTGAATGAACCTGAACCCAGGTCGACCAATGAGGAAGTCTCTAATGATCCACACCTCAGAAGGTTATATACTGCTATTATAATCAACCCTTTTGGATGGAAAAGGCATTTTTGGCTTCCTCGTTAAAGAGAGGAGGAAAAATAATGTTAGATATTTATTTAACAAATGAAGCAGGCAAGCTTCAAAAAACAAATGAAATTTCAAAGGGTTGCTGGATTAATATGGTCAACCCGAATAATGAAGAAATTGAAACGATTGCAAATCGTTTGAACATCGCGACTGATTTTTTCCGGGATGCTCTGGATGATGAAGAACGCTCTCGAATTGAGAAAGATGACGACAATGTTTTAATTATTGTCGATTACCCTTATATTACACATGATGATGCCGGATTTCCTGTTTATGAAACAATCCCGATCGGAATGGCAATTGCTAATAATTGTTTTATTACAGTTTCTTTAAAAGAAACACCGATTCTCAGTGAATTTATTAATAATAAAATGAAGGAATTTTACACGTTTAAACGGACAAGATTCTCTTTGCAAATTTTGTATATAGTGTCCACCTACTATTTAAGATATTTAAAACAAATAAATAAAAGAACAAATGAAATTGAAAATGAATTACATCAATCGATGAAAAATAAGGAACTGTACTCTTTCCTGGCAATGGAAAAGAGCTTAGTTTACTTTACAACCTCTTTAAAAGCGACAAAGGCCATTTTAGAAAAATTAATGCGGTTAAATTATTTAAAAATGTATGAGGAAGACAAAGATTTATTGGATGATGTTATCATTGAAAATACACAGGCAATTGAAATGGCCGATACGTATACATCCATTTTAAGCGGGATGATGGATGCATTTGCTTCCGTAATTTCCAATAATTTAAATATTGTCATGAAATTTCTTACTTCCATAACGATTGTTTTATCTTTACCGACAATGGTCGCAAGCTTTTATGGGATGAACGTCAATCTCCCATTCCAGAATAATCCATATGCCTTCTGGCTGGCTATCTCATTCGCTGCATTCCTATCCAGCATAACCGCCCTAATCTTCTGGAAAAAAAGATTCTTTTGAAACAGAAAAGCGGAGGGCGCTTGCTCAAACCGATAGGATGTTGGAGGCATTTGAACCGAAGGCGCAGTTTGCCTTCGATTCAAATGGCGAAACAGCCGTACGGTTTAGCGCCCGGAGCTGGACAAAGAAAAGCGGAGGGCGCTTGCTCAAACCGATAGGATGTTGGAGGCATTTGAACAGAAGGCGCAGTTTGCCTTCGATTCAAATGGCGAAACAGCCGTACGGTTTAGCGCCCGGAGCTGGACAAAGAAAAGCGTAGACGGGTCGATCATCGACGTAGGAATTAGACCGCTCTGTGTGAGATAAAGGAGAGTCGAAAAAGTGCCCTTCTTTTTCGTTCTCGACTTATCGTAGACACTGAGAGGGCTTATCCAATAGCCGAAAGCGCCCGGAGCTGGATCAACCAGAAAAGCGGAAGGCGCTTGCTCAGGACCGATAGGATGTTGGAGGCATTTGAACCGAAGGCGCAGTTTGCCTTCGATTCAAATGGCGAAACAGCCGGTTTAGCGCCATGTTAAATTTAGGGGAATTAAGTTCTTATCTTCATAAAAAAAGGAATGAATTGCAAAGCTGATGTTGTATTTATACACATCGGCTTTTCTTTTACCTTCGAAACAAAACATCTTCTTCTGCACAGCTTGGAAACATCAATAATAAAAAGGAAGTTCTCAATAAAAATGTTCGTTTATCTCCCACGATTCAACCATATGATATGCCGTTTGCGGATCATATCCTTTCCCAAGCAGATAGGCTATTGCAGCCACCTCCGTTAAAGCATGAGAATAAGACGTAAATGCAGCTTCCTGTAAACCGTATTGCACAAATGGCTGCACTGTCATTAAAGTATGCCCTTTTAAATCATAAAAAGGCGAGTGGCTCCCAGGTATAGTATGATTCATTTATAGCTTCCTTTCTTATTATTATACAAAACATAATTTATCATATGTACGCAAGGACATTTTGTTTTTGTCCATGGAAATTTTCCTTTGACGGATTCAATATTATGTCATTTTCAGTATTAATGACTGCACTGGCATCTAAAAAGGAAGCCCCCTCCCCCGAGGGCACTGAAAAACCTTCGGTTTTTCTAGCATTTTTTAAGCACGCAATAAAAAGACGACTTTAAAATTCATAAATGTGAATTTTAAGTCGTCTTTTTTGTTCATGGGGTTTTATTTTGCCCTTATTTTTGATCTATTAGTTTCAAAATTCTTTTTAGATTCACCGTAAATATTGCCATGGCACCTTGCAATTGCATGCCTAATAGACCCGAGGATTTCGCAACATTATACCCGTGTCGGTGTTTTAATTCGCTATTTTTAGCTTCTATTTTATATCTTTCTTTCGACTTTTCCTTAAAATATTCGCTTTCTTGGAATTTTTCCTGTTC
>JAGKQJ010000161.1 GCA_017898095.1 Bacillaceae bacterium Marseille-Q3522
TTTTACATTCTCAATTGTATTAAAATACGTGTATAATGTCAATCATGCTGTTGTTTCCCGACTTTAAGGACTGGTTCATCAAGTTGAACCACAATAATCTCTTCGTAAAATAAGTATTACATCTTTTACGGAAGCGATACTTTAAAACTGTTTCGTTGCAACCTGTCATTACTTTATTATAATAGAACTATCTGAATGTCGAAGGAGATTTATATGATACGCCGTTTTTATTCATACTATATTCCGCATAAAAAGCTTTTTATCATTGATTTTTCCAGTGCCGTGATTGTTGCTATTCTGGAGCTTGGTTTTCCGCTTGCTGTTCAATGGTTTATTGATGTCCTTCTCCCGCAAGGAAACTGGTCCACAATCCTTACTGTCAGTTTAATACTGCTTGCCGTATACGTGGCAAGTACTGCTTTACAATTTCTTGTGAGCTACTTGGGACATATGCTGGGACTTAATATCGAAACGGACATGCGCCAGCATTTATTTCAACACGTACAAAAGCAATCATTCCGCTTTTTTGATAATACGAAAACGGGGCATATTATGAGCCGCGTGACAAATGACTTATTTGATATAGGAGAGTTAGCCCACCACGGTCCGGAAGATTTTTTTATCGCTGTCATGACGATCGCGGGTGCTTTCTGGATTATGCTTACCGTTAATGTCAAACTTGCTTTCGTAACGATCTTAATTATCCCGTTTCTTGTCTGGGTGATTGCTATTTGTAATAACAGAATGAACAAAGCATGGCATAAAATGTACCGGGAAATTGGCGATGTAAACGCCCGTGTGGAAGACAGCATTTCCGGTGTCCGTGTTGTGCAATCTTTTACAAATGAAGCTTTTGAGATTAAAAGATTTACAAATAATAATCAAAAATTCCGTCTGGCAAAGCTTATTGCTTATAAAGTAATGGCCTTTACTTCATCAGGCATCTATATCATGACCCGTTTTATGACTCTGGCCGTATTAGTTTACGGTGCATGGCTCAGTTTCCAAGGCGAGCTGACATATGGAGAACTGGTTGGTTTTGTACTCTATGTAAATGTATTGTTAAAACCAATTGACAGAATAAGTGCCTTACTTGAAATTTATCCAAAAGGAATGGCAGGCTTCAAACGTTTCACTTCTCTGATTGATACGATTCCGGAAGTTCAAGATAAAAAGAATGCGGTGGAAGTATCCTGTTTAAAAGGTGAAATCGTGTTTGATCATGTCACATTTGCTTATGATCAAAACAAACCTGTTCTGGAAGATATTCATTTGCAGCTTCATGCCGGTGAAACAACTGCCTTTGTCGGACCTTCGGGAGCAGGGAAATCAACGATTTGTTCTCTTATTCCGCGATTTTATGACATCAATGCCGGAAAAATTACGATCGACGGCATTGATATAACAGAAATGACAAAACGTTCGCTTCGCTCGCAAATCGGAATCGTCCAACAGGATGTATTTCTCTTTACCGGAACATTAAAAGAGAATATTGCCTACGGAAAATTAAATGCAACCGATGAAGAAATTGCCGAAGCAGCCCGTCTCGCTCATTTAGAAGAATTTATTGCTTCGCTTCCTTTAGGATATGAAACAGAGATTGGGGAAAGAGGCTTGAAGCTTTCTGGAGGACAAAAGCAGCGCATTGCTATTGCGAGAATGTTTTTAAAAAATCCGCCGATCTTAATTTTGGATGAAGCAACATCTGCGCTTGATACAGAAACAGAAATGATGATTCAAAAGGCACTTACTGAGCTTGCAAAAAATCGCACCACACTTGTGATTGCCCATCGCCTGGCAACGATTCGTAACGCTGACCGGATTGTCGTCGTAACAAAAGACGGTATTGCCGAACAAGGAAAACATGACGAATTACTGGCGAAAGGCGGAATATTTGCCGATTTACATCACGCCCAATTTGAGCTTACAAAAATTTAATAGAAAATGTGAAGGGATCGTTCTTTGATTCCCTTCTCGCGCTTCATCTTGATAATATATATTTGGTTTAGACCACTAATAGGTGGTACTTTTTCGAAAGACTTTTATTGCAGTTATTTCAATTTAATCTTCCAATGTCATTGCCATCACCCCAATTTCAATATAAACTAGAGATGGTACCGAAACAAAACTAAATTTTTCTTAAGTATATTCATATTTTCCGGAGGTGTTTCCCTTTGTCAGGTAATATCGATTTAATACTTAACGAACTAAAATCTATTAAAAACGACCAAAAGCAGCAAAGTGAACTTTTTTCACAACTTATCAGCATCGTGAAAGCTACGAATGAGAAAGTTGCAAGCACGAAAGAAGAGGTTAATATCCTTTCAAATGAGTTCAAATCAGAAATTAGATTTGTCCATAAAAAACTTGATGAAATTACTAATCAGGTAGTAAGTAATTCTGAACAATTATACGAACTGTTTAATACACAAAAATTAATTTTAGAAAGCCATCAGCGCCAAGATAAAATACTTGAGACTCTTGCGGTTCGTTCCCTCGAGCAAGAGACCGATATTCGTGATTTAAAACGAATAAAGTAGAATTCTTTTATTAACTTCATTATTATTACCAATTAATCGTCTTCGTTATGAACAAGCATGGTGGGTCTTATGCCTTGCCAGCCCAGAAAAGCAAGAATCTTTTCGTATATTCTTCATATTTTCATAAAAGCTGAATACCATCATTTAATAAAATCAAAAAAATAATTGACATATTTCGAATTTAAAGTTACAATTTCTATTGTCCTTGCTGTAAAATGAAAATACATGGGATTCCGTAGCTCAGCTGGGAGAGCGCCACCTTGACAGGGTGGAGGTCGCTGGTTCGAGACCAGTCGGGATCATCGTCTGAAAACGTTGGTATAAAAGGGTTTCTCCTGGATAGGGGAAACCCTTTTAGTGTGTTTTAAAGTGCATAACCGACCAAACAATCGACCATTTTTAAAAATACGTTTGATACGGAGAGTTTGCAAAGTAATTTCACGGTAATAATGATTTTGGAAACGTGGATTTTTTGAAACAATTGTCGGGAAAATAAACGAAGTAGTTATGTTAGCAAAACGGATCCGGTTTGTTTTGAATACGCTTTGTTGAAATAGTATAGCTCCTGCTCAAATGAGCAGGAGGTTACTTCGCTATAAATAGTGAGAGTTAAATCTTTGATGATATTGAAGATGATTTATGGGTATCTAATGAGGCTATTTCTAAGAAGCAATCAATGATCTGTTTTAATTCGGAGATTGTTTGGACGTTTTTATACTGTTCTTTTAATTGTAACAGGTGATCGTATTCGCTCATGATTACCCTCCTTTCTCTATTTAGAATTCTTTATATTATTTTGAATTCCTGCATGTTTATTTTTTTTACTAAATAAAAAAAAGCCCCCGCTCAAATGAGTGGGAACTATTTTCAATTTGCCATTATCTGACTCGCAATTTTTGGCCGGCATAAATCAGATTTGGATTTTTAATGTTATTCCAAGCGACTAATTGGTTTACAGTCGTCCCGGATTTTTTAGCAATTTCAGACAGGTTATTCCCTGAACGGACCGTATAATAAACTGGTTGTGGTTTTGGCACACTCCCATTAATTTTAAGCTTTTGTCCCGCATATATAAGATTCGGATTAGTGATCCCGTTTATAGATGCCAAGTGTGCAACGATCGTCCCATGAGCAGCAGCTATTTCAGACAAGGTGTCACCGGGCTGCACTGTATAAACTTCGTTTTTTTGCGGGTGCAGTGTTACTTCCTGCTGCTTTAATGCCGGGTTGTCCACCCAATATAAGTTTTGCCCTCCATTTGCATCAATCCACCCTTCATCCGTTTCGTGCCAATCGCCGCGGTGTGAGTATACATTAAATTCTTCACCCACAACGGTATTTCGCACGAAACCGGCAGCATGATTCGGCTCACTGCGGATATCGGAAACAACGGTCGCACGGACACGTTGGATTGGCTTGCGTATATGTTGTGGTACGGGTTTTGAAGATTCACCTCTCATATTCCGTATTTCTGCTGCAAAGTCTCTATATGCCCAGTTCATATCCACATTCCCTGCAATGCCGTTCACTTTTCCGGAAGAAGTGTATTGCCAAATATCTGCCTGTTGCCCCAGTTCATCATTATAGCGGGCAACCCAAAGCGCATACGGTTTTAAACGTGCTTCATGCAACTGTGTTTCAAAGAAGTTTTTACCGGAATACAGCATTGCAAAATAGCCAGCATTTTCAATCGCTTCAAGAAATGCAATAGTTGCATCTGTCAACTGTGATCTGCCGGCACCCTTTTTGTTTTCCTCTAAGTCTAAAACAAGCGGATAAGAAAGATCGTAACCACGTACAACGGAAAGAAAATAAGCTGCTTCGACATTTGCTTCTTCAACATTTCCAAATGTACCATAGTGATAAGCTCCGACATGTATGCCGGCAGCAGCTGCAGCCCTGACATTTGTCTTGAAAAAATCCACTTTTGAGTAATTTGTACCTTGTGTCGCTTTGATAAAAACGAATTTCACACCATCTGCCGCTACTTTCGCCCAGTCAATCACGCCTTGCCAATGTGATACGTCAATACCTTTGATAGCCATATTAATTGTCTCCTTTATTTTTAATATATGAAAAAGCTGTCCATTTAGACAGCTCATTTTTTTGTAAGTATCTTCGTTTGACTAAACAGACCGATTATCAGGTCATACATGATCCACGAACATCTTATGCTTTTGGCAAGTATTAAAATCCTTCAACCGGGGCTGCAATTTGGGCATGGACCGATTCATATTAATTTTTCATTCGATATTCTCTTGAAATTTTAGTCCCCTCTTTGAGAAGGGGCTTTATTTTCTTTCCATGCTTGAAAAGTTAAGACCTCCACTTCCCTAAGTTATTCTTTTCCATCCTTATCTATTGTTATCCGCCCGCCAAATTTTGACTGTAAATTCCCATATACGTCTTCATTATAGCTGAGGTATTCCTCAGTTGTTTCTTTCACATACCCATCTGCATGAACATAAACGGAATAATCAGCATCCGGTAATCCCTCAATGGATAGAATTTCATTTAATAGGTGATCCATTTGCTTATTGCTAAAAGCACCATTGTACTTGAAATGTAAATAGAATTCCGGGAGAACGTCTGAACCGTCATCTCCTTTTGCTAAAAACATATATTTATCAATCAGTTTCTTTGCTTCTTCTTCATTTCATTTCTCCTATCACTAAACCTTTCACCCACAAAAAAATAAAAAAAACCATCAGTGCAGGAAAAAATATGGAGAATATGTTTTTAAAATGGTTCTTTCCAAAATCCGTTCCCTGCCTCTGATGGAACATTCCTGAACCCTCATAACTATAGTCACGTTCTCGGCTATTTTATAAAAATCTCATTCCCAGATTTCCGATATCCACTCCGGATGATCGATAAACGGGTTGCGGTTATGCTGGTAATCCGTGTAGATAATTTCGTTTCTGTTCCGTTCAAATGGATCAACCGGATCCTCTCTATGCCATTGTAGCAATATGGATAATTTTCCATGATAAGGGGCAGTTCCATTATTGACTAAATTATTTAATTCCAAATCCGGTTCTCCGCTATCTCCCTCATAACGTACTGCCATATAGAATAACATCCGGGCGACGTCTCCTTTTACACTATCCCTTGGCTCCCAGGAATCTGAGTCATAATAATTTCCGGTTGCTTCAGAATGTTCCGTACCGCCATTATCAAAGTCGAGGTTGCTTCTTGAACTATTCACAGTAACGTCTGTCGGGCGCAAATGATGCAGATCTGTCCCCGGCCCCATTGTTGTGCCGAAATCACCGTGAGACTTTGCCCAAACATGTTCTCTGTTCCAATCGTCCACGTCGGAACCGTTTGTATATTTCCCTTGGGAGCGTCCGGTGTATAACAAGATCACATTATTTGAATTTTGCGGATCCTCGTCTGTAACACGGAGAGCCTCCCAAACATCTGAATAAGATACTTCCGTATGATCATCGATAATATTGTGAAGCGCCGTCTTTAACTCCTCACCGGTTTTCCCGGCTGCAGCATCATAGTAACCTTCCGTTGGCGTTGGTTCCGGTTCAGGATCCGGATTCGGCGGTATTGTGCCATCGTTCTGCTTTTCAAAGGCTGTTCCATTTTTTAGTCCTGCATGAGAGAAATAAGCCGTTAACGTTCCGGTTACTTTTATTTGTGTTCCCATTAAAGATGGATTCGAATATAAACCATATTCAGAACGAAAAGTCGACGGAATCTGTACATAAAGCATATTTGCTGTATTTGTTTCTCCCGGAGAATCAGCTAAAGCCAGTGCATAATCATTAGGAAAATTACTTGTCACTACGGTGCTTGATGAAATTGGCTGTCCGACTACATACCCTTGAACCGTTTTGCTTGCGTTATTTTGATTATTTAATGCCTGCAAAACAGAATATGGGGAAGACCATGAACCATCCCCGATAGATGCGTTTGTTAAAGTTGCCCGAAAGGACAGCAAAGAAAGGAAAGTGATTGCAATGACAATAGAAGTAACAAACAAACCTTTTTTACAATTTTTTAACACGTTTTCTCCTCCTGCGTTTTTTTAGATTAGATCAGCAAGCAATTAATGTGAAATCTCCGTCGTGCTAGCATGAATGAGAAAAAAGTCAGAATTCTTATTATTCATTACTAAAATATCACAATAAAACCTTTTACTATCCAATCCATTTTCAATATTATCATAATTTTATTAATAATCAGTACGTAAATGGTAAAATTAATGAAAGGAACAAGAACGAAACAATTAACCTATAATTTTTACAGAGTCTACTTACACAAAAAAAAGCAAGCATCCTTTTCATTCAGACGCATGCTCTCTTTATTAAATCTGTTAATTTTTTCTTCTCATGTCTTAAATTTTTGGACAGTCACAATTTAGAAATTGTTTGATTTCGTGAAAGCAGCAGCCCTGCCCTTTTGTTGTTTGTCGCAATAACATATATAGCTGCACATACAATCGCTGCAGCAACAAAGGTGCCGGTGTTCCAAAATCCTTTTTGCCCGTACCAAACAATTGCATAACCGATTGCCCCGGCTAACAACGCATAATAGGTAAACGGAAATAACGTTTTTCGAATAATCGTTCCTTCCTTGCCGACAAGTCCGACAACTGCTGATGCCGCCACAACGTTATGCACACAAATCATATTGCCTGCCGCTCCACCAACAGCCTGAAGAGCCACAATCCAAGTTGGATTTACACCAATTTGCGAACCGACATTGTATTGGAATAAGGCAAACATCATATTACTTACCGTGTTGCTTCCGGCAATAAAAGCACCAATCCCGCCAATAAACGTAGCAAAGAATGGCCAAAATTCTCCTGCAAGAGCCGCCGCACCATTGGCTAATTCAATCGGCATTTTCTCAAAACCTGCAGCCCCGCCTCCGGTATTCGTAAATACTTGCACCATTGGAATGGTAAAAATTAATGCCGTTGAAGCGGATATCGTCGTTTTGCCTGATTGCAGCCACGCCTTACTGTATGCGCTTCCATTCATTTGATGAATAAAAAAAGTTATAATGGAAACAGCAATGAATATTGTCCCCGGTAAAAACAAGGGCTGAAAGCTTGCTGAAATTCCCGAACTGAAAATGTTTTCAAACTTAACCGTCCAGGCTTGCAGCCACTCGATGAGCGGGAGCGTTTTTATTCTTGTCAATACAAGTAATAGACCGACTAAAACATACGGAATCCAGGCACGTATTATGCCCATACTTCCGCTTTTGTGTGTGAAATCCGCGATTTCTATTTTACCGTTCCATTCAGGATTCCAGGTTGATTTTTCAGCAAAATCCCATGCCGCGTCTTTTGGAATAAGAAAGCCCTTTTTTGCAGCAAAAACGACGATTGCCAGGCCCGCCAACCCCCCTACCATGGAAGGAAACTCAGGGCCAAGAAGATTTGCAACAAGTACATATGGGATCGTCATCGCAAAAGCGGCAAATAAGGCAAATTTCCATACTTTTATACCTTCAGTAAACGATTTGTTTTTTCCAAAAAATTTAGTCATAATGGCAACGACAAATAGCGGAACGAGTGTCCCGGCGATCATGTGCAGAATCGCAACCTTGCCGCCAATTTCTGTAACCAATTGTAAAAAATTGTTGGTAATTCCGGGATCAGCTGAAAGTCCGGTTTGCACGCCTACTAGTATCGGTGTACCGACAGCACCAAAAGAAACAGGCGTACTTTGAATAATCATCCCGGCAACAACGGCGGCCATTGCCGGAAACCCCAAACCGACTAATAGCGGTACAGCTACAGCTGCAGGAGTGCCAAATCCCGAAGCTCCTTCAATAAAACTACCGAATAACCAGGCAATAATAATTACTTGAATGCGCCGGTCCGGAGAAATATCCGTAAACCCCTGACGGATCGAACTAATTCCACCGCTTTCCTGTAACGTGTTCAGCAACAGAATCGCGCCAAAAATAATGTACAAAAGTGTTGCAGCTACAACAAGCCCGTTGACCGAAGCTGCGGCAACATTGTTTACCGGCACTTTCCAAATAAATAATGCCAATCCTGCAACCAGCAGATAGGAAAGCGGCATTGCTTTACTTGCAGGCCATCTTAGCCCGACTAAAAAGACACCAACGGCAATAATCGGTAAAAGTGACAATAGTGCTAACATAACTTTACTCTCCCCTTTGTTCCGTAATGACAAATCAGATCCCCTTTATTGGAAAAATAATTGTTATATAACTATTAAATTTTTGTTATATAACAATACAT
>JAGKQJ010000162.1 GCA_017898095.1 Bacillaceae bacterium Marseille-Q3522
TTTTTGAACACTCAATTATAGATTTTTAGACGGGGGATTGCAATGTCATTAAAAATGATGTACTCATTTTTACATGCTGATTTAAAAATAATAGAAGAAGAATTAAAAGTTACGGTTCGTTCCCGGTCGCCTATTTTAAGACGTGCATCGCTAGATTTAATTCAAGCAGGAGGAAAACGAATTCGCCCGGTATTTGTGTTACTTGCTGCAAAATTTGGTAATTACGATATTCATGTAATAAAAAATGTTGCTGTGTCCCTTGAATTGATTCATATGGCTTCATTGGTACATGACGATGTTGTTGATGATGCAGATTTAAGACGCGGTAAACCGACTGTAAAAGCAAAATGGGATAACCGAATTGCCATGTATACCGGTGATTATATTTTTGCGAGATCGTTAGAATTAATGACGGAGATAAATAAGCCGGAAGCCCATAAAATATTGGCGCATACGATTGTTGAATTATGTGTTGGCGAAATTGCACAGATGAAGGATAAATTTCGCTTTAACCAGCATATAAAAGATTACTTGCGCCGGATCAGACGGAAGACAGCTATTTTGATTGCAGTAAGCTGCCAGCTTGGCGCGATTGCAGCAGGTACAGAAGCAAAAGTACATCAGCAGCTTTACCGCTTTGGTTATTATATTGGGATGTCCTATCAAATTATCGATGATATCCTGGATTTTACCGCAACAGCAAAAGAATTAGGCAAACCTACCGGCGGGGATCTTTTTCAAGGAAAAAACACGCTTCCTGTGTTATTTGCAATGGAGGATGAAAAGAACCGGGGAAAGATACTAAAGGTTCATGAACATATGCCCCGTATCGAAATGGATGAGGTAATTCACTGTATCCTTGATTCCGGTGCAATTGAAAAATCGAAAGCAGTCAGTGAAAATTACCTGGGAAAAGCATTAGCTGTTTTGAAAAATTTGCCGCAGATAGAAACCGTAAAAACGCTGGAAGGCATGGCCCGTTTTATTGGCAGCCGCACTTTTTAACGGAGGCTTATCTGCCTTTTTTATGTTCGTTTGCGACTTTTCGCTGTTGCGAAAGAATGAAAAAAATGTTACTATTTTTCGTGGTGAAAGTGCTTTAATACATAAAAAAACCAGGGGTGGAGATCATGGAACAAACATTTTTAATGGTAAAGCCAGATGGAGTACAGCGCCAAATAATCGGAGAAATTGTTTCACGTTTTGAAAGAAAGGGCTTTCAATTAAAAGGGGCAAAGCTTATGCAAATTTCGCAAACGCATGCAATGGAGCATTATAAAGAGCACAAGGAGCGGCCTTTTTTTCAGGAATTAGTAGATTTTATTACGTCAGGTCCTGTATTTGTTATGGTTTGGCAGGGAGATAATATTATTCAGACAGCGAGAAAAATGATGGGAACGACTAATCCTGCCGAAGCATTACCGGGAACAATCAGGGGCGATTATGGGAATATTGTTTCGCAAAATATTATTCACGGCTCCGACTCATCGGAAAGTGCGGAACGGGAGATTCGTCTGTTTTTTCATGAAACGGAACTAATATGATTTAAATGGGGGTTTGCCGGCATATTTTATACCCGGTCAAGCCTTTTTTTCTTTTAAAATTTCGTGATTTAGGACTTTTGGCGTATTTTTATAATCTCATTTTTTGTGATTATTCGCTATACTTAAGCTGGTCGAATTTTTGGTAGGATTGGAGTATATCTATGCAGGAAGACTATAACGAATTCATCGCAAAGATAAAATACAAAACTGGGATTGATTTAGCTTCTTATAAAGAAGCGCAAATGAAAAGACGGCTAAAGTCATTTTATGAGAAAAAGGGTTATCAATCTTTTGCTGAATTTTACCTTGCAATCAGTCGTGACGTGAATGTATTAAATGAATTTTTAAATCGTATGACGATAAATGTTTCAGAATTTTATCGGAATAGAAACCGGTGGGATATTTTCGAAGAAAAAATTTTACCGCAAATATTAAAGCAAAATAAACGCCCGAAAATTTGGAGTGCTGCCTGTTCGACAGGTGAAGAACCTTACACGATCACGATGATATTATCAAAATTTATGCCGCTTTCGCAAATACATATACTTGCAACAGATATCGATGAAGACGTAATTAAAAAGGCAAAGACAGGAGTATATCCGGAAAAAGCGTTGCAGGAAATGCCTCACGAAATGAAAGCGAAATATCTGCACCGTGATGGCGATGTTTATAAAATATCGGAGCGTATCAGACAAAAGGTAACGTTCCAAAAACACAACTTATTAGCAGACCCTTTTGGCGGACCGTACGATTTAATTGTTTGCCGCAATGTGCTTATTTATTTTACAGAAAAAGCAAAAGAGTCTTTATATCTTAAATTTTCCCAGGCACTAAAGCCAAACGGTTTCTTTTTTGTCGGCAGTACGGAACAAATTTTTAATCCGGCACAGTATGGAATGCAAACGGAAAAAACGTTTTTTTATCGCAGACTAACGGGCTGTAATTTTCCGAATCTGGAAAGATAGTTTTTTTGGAAGAAGTGAACCGGAAAAAACAGCCCGTAAGAGCCCGATTGGCTTTTCTACCCTTTTACGGTACTCTGATAAAAAGCGCTCAGATTCCCGTAAAAGGAAGAATCGCCTTATCGCAGACTAACGGGCTATAATTTTCCAAATCTGGAAAGATAGTTTTTTTGGAAGAAGTGAACCGGAAAAAACAGCCCGTAAGAGCCCGATTGGCTTTTCTACCCTTTTACGGTACTCTGATAGAAAGCGCTCAGAGTCCCGTAAAAGGAAGAATCGCCTTATCGCAGACTAACGGGCTGTAATTTTCCGAATCCGGAAAGATAGTTTTTTTGGAAGAAGTGAACCGGAAAAAACAGCCCGTAAGAGCCCGATTGGCTTTTCTACCCTTTTACGGTACTCTGATAAAAAGCGCTCAGAGTCCCGTAAAAGGAAGAATCGCCTTATCGCAGACTAACGGGCTGTAATTTTCCGAATCTGGAAAGATAGTTTTTTTGGAAGAAGTGAACCGGAAAAAACAGCCCGTAAGAGCCCGATTGGCTTTTCTACCCTTTTACGGTACTCTGATAAAAAGCGCTCAGATTCCCGTAAAAGGAAGAATCGCCTTATCGCAGACTAACGGGCTGTAATTTTCCAAATCTGGAAAGATAGTTTTTTTGGAAGAAGTGAACCGGAAAAAACAGCCCGTAAGAGCCCGATTGGCTTTTCTACCCTTTTACGGTACTCTGATAGAAAGCGCTCAGAGTCCCGTAAAAGGAAGAATCGCCTTATCGCAGACTAACGGGCTGTAATTTTCCAAATCTGGAAAGATGGTTTTTTGGAAGAAGTGAACCCGGAAAAAACAGCCCGTAAGAGCCCGATTGGCTTTTCTACCCTTTTACGGTACTCTGATAGAAAGCGCTCAGATTCCCGTAAAAGGAAGAATCGCCTTATCGCAGACTAACGGGCTGTAATTTTCCGGATAATGTGTCAAGTTAAAATTTTTGCTACAATATTGTGCAGGAATATGTTATAGTGATACATACATCCTTTAACGAGTTGAAGGGGGAAAGAAGGCATGAGATATTTAACAGCAGGGGAATCACATGGACCGCAATTAACAACGATATTAGAAGGACTGCCGGCAGGTATGCCATTAGTTGCTGAAGATATAAACAATGAACTTGCCCGCAGGCAAAAGGGGTACGGCAGAGGCCGGAGAATGCAAATTGAAAAAGACAAGGTTCAAATTACGAGCGGGGTGCGGCACGGACAAACACTAGGTTCTCCGGTCGCTTTAGTCGTTGAAAATAATGACTGGAAGCATTGGACAAAAATAATGGGTCAGGAGCCGTTATCAGAAGAGGAAACTGAAGAGGTAAAAAGAAAAATCACGCGGCCGCGGCCGGGGCATGCCGATTTAGTTGGCGGGCAAAAATACGGTCATCGTGATATGAGAAATGTGCTGGAACGTTCTTCAGCGAGGGAAACAACGGTAAGAGTTGCTGCCGGTGCGGTTGCAAAAAAATTACTTTCTGGATTAGGAATTGAAGTTGCTTCGCATGTCGTCGAAATTGGCGGAGTTCGTTCCGATGTAACAAGCTGCGATTCGATTGAACAGATCCGGCAAAAAAGTGAAGCTTCTCCTGTCCGCTGCTTAGATGAAAAGGCAGGAGAAAAAATGATGAAGGCAATTGATACGGCAAAGAAAAATGGTGACTCCATCGGCGGAATTGTCGAGGTAATTGCGGAAGGAATGCCGGCGGGGGTCGGCAGTTATGTGCACTATGATCGTAAGCTCGATGCAAAGCTCGCACGGGCCGTTATCAGCATTAATGCTTTTAAAGGTGTCGAATTCGGTATCGGTTTTCAGGCGGCGCATATTCCGGGAAGTAAAGTTCATGATGAAATTATTTGGAGCAAGGAACAAGGGTATACCCGGAAAACAAACAGGCTCGGCGGATTAGAGGGCGGGATGAGTACCGGCATGCCAATTGTCGTCAGGGGAGTTATGAAGCCTATCCCCACTTTATATAAGCCTTTGCAAAGTGTCGACATTGATTCAAAGGAGCCTTTTTCAGCAAGTATTGAAAGATCAGATAGCTGTGCTGTCCCTGCAGCTGCTGTGGTTGCGGAAAATGTTGTTGCCTGGGAACTTGCTTGTGCGATTGTGGAACAATTTTATGCCGACCGTTTTCTTACGCTCAAAGAGGCGGTCGAACAGCAAAGAGCATATGCGAGGGGATTTTAAATGAATACGATCGAAATAAAGACAATGTCAAAGACGTATCCCGTCTATATCGGAGAACATACGATTCAGCTGTTGCCATCTTTTTTAAAAGAACAATGTACACCTTTTACAAAATTATTCATTATTACCGATGAAAAAGTTGCCGGGCTGTATTTGCCTGCTTTATTAAAGGAATTGGCAGATTTTCAACCTCTGCACTATATTGTTCCGGAAGGGGAAAATGCAAAGACATTTGAAGTATACTATCAGTGTCTAACTTTCGCACTTGAAAATAGTTTGGACCGCAGGGCGGTTGTCTTGGCTTTAGGAGGCGGAGCTGTTGGCGATTTGGCTGGCTTTGTCGCGGCATCGTATATGCGCGGTCTTCGTTTTATCCAATTGCCGACAACACTATTGGCTCATGACAGTGCCGTTGGCGGGAAGGTCGCGATCAATCATCCGAAAGGGAAAAACATGATCGGGACATTTTTTCAGCCGGAAGCGGTCATTTATGATACAGATTTTCTGCAATCGTTAAACAAACGGGAACAACGTTCCGGCTTCGCTGAATTAGTGAAAGAAGCATTTATTCATGATGGGCCGTTATTAACATGGTTGCTTGATCATGTAAATGCAATTGAAGCTATTTCACAGCAGGAGTGGGAAACATTATTGTCAAAAGGGATAAAAATAAAAAATGCCTTTGTTTCACAGGATGAAAAAGAAGCAGGCGTTCGTGCGTTTTTGAATTTCGGCCATACACTTGGACATGCTATTGAGGCGGAAATGGGCTATGGAAATTTTTCACATGGTGAATCCGTTATGGTCGGTCTTTTATTCGCCTTGCAATTAAGTAAGAAGAAGTATCAGCTTCCGTTTGACAGTTCAGCGTACATCCGGTGGTTAGAGAAGCTTGGCTATCAAACGGTTCTTTCCTCGGAATTGTCCGTTGAAAAATTAATTGCAAGAATGTATCAGGATAAAAAAACAGTCGGCCGTGATATTCGGTTTGTGCTATTAAAGCAAATTGGTGAACCGGTACTAACTGCAATTGCGGAAAAGGAGCTGTGGGAAGAGCTGGTGAAGTTTCAAGGAGAAAGGGAGAGCAAAGTGCATGATTAGAGGAGTTAGAGGAGCAATAACGGTCGATGATGACAGGGAGGCTATTATTTTACAAGCAACTGAAAAATTACTTCGTCTTATGATAGCCGAAAATAACATTTCTGCTGCGGATGTGGCTTCTGTGTTTATTTCCGTTACAGAAGATCTTTCCTCCACCTTTCCTGCAAAAGCGCTGAGAAGAATAGAAGGCTGGACGTATGTTCCTGTAATGTGTATGCAGGAAATTCCAGTACCTGCTTCATTAAAAAAATGTATCCGGGTCATGATGCATGTAAATACTTCTGCACAACAAACGCAATTAAAACATATTTACTTAGAAAAGGCAGTTGTATTGCGTCCGGATTTAAAAAGGTGAACTGCAAAAATGTTGATAAAAAGGAAAGGCGGAAAGAACCGTGCAGTGGAAAAAGCAATTACTAGACCTGGTACCTTACCAACCGGGAAAATCAATTGAATCAGTAAAAAAAGAATATCGTCTTAAGGAAATTGTCAAGCTTGCATCAAATGAAAATCCAAGCGGATGTTCAGCAAAAGTAGCTTTGGCTCTTCGGGAAAATACACATCTTTTTCAAACATATCCTGATGGATATGCGACGGAGCTTCGCCTGGCATTGGCTGATCTTTTACATGTAGATCAAAAGCAATTAATCTTTGGTAACGGCTCTGATAACATTATTCAAATGATCTCGAGATCATTATTAAAGCCCGGAAAAAATACCGTAATGGCTTTTCCGACTTTTACGCAGTATAAGCACAATGCCATTATTGAAGGTGCAGAAATCCGGGAAATACCTTTAGTGAACGGCGAACATGATTTGCCAAAAATGCTTTCCGCAATTGATCAAGACACAACTGTTGTCTGGCTGTGCAGTCCCAATAATCCTACGGGCAAGTATATCAATAATGAAACCTTAAAAGCGTTTCTTGATGCGGTCCCTGCAGAAACATTGGTTGTGCTTGATGAAGCTTATTACGAATATGTGACGGCAACGGACTATTACGATGCAATTCAATTGTTGCAGGATTACAAAAATCTGATCGTTTTACGTACATTTTCAAAAATATACGGGCTTGCCAGTCTGCGAGTCGGTTACGGGATTAGCAATGAGGCAATTATTCGTGCATTAGAACCGGTTAGAGAACCGTTTAACGTTAATGCACTTGCGATAAAATTGGCAAAAACAGCCCTTGAAGATCAGCAATTTGTAGCAACATGCAAAAAGCAAAATCGGGAAGGGCTTGAACAATTTTATCAATTTTGTCAAAAACATCATCTCCATTATTTTCCTTCACAAGCGAATTTTATTTTAATCGACTTCGAAAGAGACGGAGATGAAGTATTTCAATATTTAATGGAACGGGGATATATTGTTCGTTCCGGCCGGGCACTGGGATTTTCGACAATGGTTCGAATCACTGTCGGCAGTAAAAAACAAAATGACGGTGTGATGAAGGTAATGGAACAATATATTCAAGATACCTTTTATTGCAAACAATCATAATGGCAAAAGTGGATTGTAATTTTCATTTTTTCAAATCGTGTGTTTAAAGTTAAACGAATGAGAAGTAATCATCCTATTAAAGTATTTTGGAGAGAAGGTGATGAAACTGTTGCAGGGCCGGGCATTTATTATCGGTTTAGGACTTATTGGCGGTTCCATCGCTTTAAGTATAAAAAAACAACATCCGGAAGCTGTTCTAATCGGCTATGATATTAATAAACATCAATGTCAAATCGGGAAAAAACTAGGTGTTATTGATGAGGTAGCTCACTCAATCGAAGACGGAGTGAAAAATGCAGATTTTATTATGCTGGCAACGCCGGTAAAAGAAACAATTAGAATTATTTCTCAACTGCCGCACATGCAGCTGAAAAAAGAAGTGATTATTTCTGATTGCGGAAGTGTAAAGCAGGGAATTGTCCGGGCTAGTAAAGGGTTAAAAGAGAATGGCTATACTTTTATTGGCGGCCATCCAATGGCTGGTTCTCACAAAAGCGGTGTCCAGGCAGCCAAGGAGCTCTTATTTGAAAATGCGTATTATTTATTAACTCCGGAATCGCATATTGAAATTGCACAGAAGGAGCAATTATTAGCATGGCTTAGCGGCACAAGGGCGAAGTTCTTAACAGTATCGCCGGAAGAGCATGATTATGTCACGGGGATCATCAGCCACTTTCCCCACCTTATTGCCGCCTCCCTTGTGAAAAAAGTGGAAAATGTCAGCTGCCGACATGACATCATTCCCCGGCTTGCTGCAGGCGGTTTTCGTGATATTACTAGAATTGCTTCAAGCAGTCCAATTATGTGGCGTGATATATTCATACAAAATAAAAAGGTGTTACTCAAGCTATTACAGGATTGGCAAGATGAAATGAAGGAAATTTCCTCGTTGCTTGAGGAAGGAAAAGAAGACGAAATTTATTATTTTTTTCAACAGGCAAAGCTATTCCGCGATCAACTGCCGCAAAAAGAACAGGGAGCTATCCCTGCCTTTTACGATCTATATGTTGATGTACCGGACTATCCCGGGGTTATTTCTGAGATTACCGGTTATTTAGCAAGAGAGCACATCAGTATTACAAATATTCGTATACTGGAGACAAGGGAAGAGCTTTACGGTATCCTTGTCATTACTTTTCAAACAGAGCCGGACCGGAAACGGGCAAAAGAATGTTTAAAAAACGTGACAAAATATGAAATTTATGAATAATTTTTATACATAGAAAAGGTACTTCTTAAATGAAGTATCTTTTTTCTTTATCCTTTCTATGCTTGAACTATATCGAGAAAAAAAGGAGGTAACCGTATAAATCAGGACGAAAAATTTAGACATGTCTCTCCCCTTCGTCATAAATGATCACAGATAGCAATAGATTGTTTTAAGGGGGGATATCATGACGTATA
>JAGKQJ010000163.1 GCA_017898095.1 Bacillaceae bacterium Marseille-Q3522
AAAATATACATAGTTTAATGCGAATATGTGAAAATATTAACAATATATCGTTGCCAGAAAATGAGGAGGAGTCATGAATACATATTTAAAAAACAATAAGTGGACTTTTTTTACATTTTTGATCATTACGCCGATCGGAGCGGCAGTTGCAGTTTATTTATCATTTGTCCTGCAGAAAATTGCCGATATCGCTGTATCGAAAGATATCCAACAATTTATTTTTATCAGTATTTTTACTCTCATCTATATATTTATCGATGCATTTATGGATTACGGAGTAAAAATCTCGCGGGCAAAACTGGTGCAAAAAATCGCCTTTGATGTGAGAGAAGATATTTTACATCGGCTCCGCAAAGAACCGCTGTCCTCTTTTGAAAAAAAGGGAAGAAGCTCCTTCATGTCGATGGTTACCAATGATTTGGCCATCATCGAATCTGACTATTTCGATGGCTTATTTTTTCTGTACTATCAACTGTTTTCTTTTATCATTGCTTTAATTGCGACCTTAGTAATCAATCCGCTGATGACGATTTTTATCTTAGTCGTAAGTTTATTTCCGATACTTCTTCCATATGTAACGAGAAAAATTTTAGCTGGGAAAAAGGACGAGGTCTCCCATGCTTTTGAAAACTATATGAAAAATATCAAAGAAATATTGGATGGATTTTTTGTCATCCGCTTTTTCAATGCTTTTCAACGGATTAGCTTGAGACATCAAAAAGAAAACGACCATTTAATGAAGAAAAAATTAGCTGATGAACGGGCTCGAAGAGCCGTTGGCGCAACCTCTTACGGGCTGAGTTCCGTCATGTATCTCGGCACGTGGGTGCTAGGTGTTTATTTCGTCATCAAAGGGCAAATTGAATTCTCTGCCATTCTCGCGATGTCCCAGCTGATGGTTTTTGTGTCTTCCCCATTAATCACGATTACTGAACAGTATACAACATTAATCGGTGGAAATAGTATTTTTAAAAAAGTGCTGGCATTCATTCGCAGTGCGCCGAAAAAACAATCTGGAAACCGTAAAGTTGAAAAAATCACCCATCTGCAGGTGGAAAATCTATCCTATAAATTAGAAGGAAAATCAATTCTCCAATCGATCTCGTTTGACTTTGCCTTTGCTAAAAAGTACGCGATCGTTGGGGAAAGCGGCAGCGGAAAATCATCCTTTTTGAAATTGCTTGCCAATTATGATTCCCCGACAACAGGGAAAATTTTATTAAATGACTGGACAATTGATGATTATGATTCGGAAAGCTTTTATAAAAATGTCGGTATTGTCGAACAACAGACAATCGTCTTTGATGCTTCGATAAAAGATAATATTAGCCTATTTCATGAAGCGGCGGATGAGCAAGTGATTGCCGCAATGAAACAGGCCGGGTTAGAAAAATGGCTGACCAATTCTGAAAATTCATTAACTGCACCTTTTACAAAATTATCAGGAGGAGAGCAGCGCCGCATGGATTTAGCAAGAGTGCTCCTGCATCACCCGCAAATGATTATGCTGGATGAACCGACTGCGGGATTGGATCAGCAAAATACTTTGCTGATGGAAAACACGCTTTTGTCACTTGAAAACAAATTACTGATCATGTCCACTCATCATTATAGTGAAGCATTTTTAAATCAATTTGATGAGATCCTGGTCATGAAAGACGGGAGACTCGTGGAACAGGGAAGCTTTAAAGCATTAATGAATAAGAAAGGGCATTTTTTCAATTTGTTTCAGCAACAGTAATGTACCGGCTGTGCGCAGCGTTACCTATTTTTCCAGCAGGGGAAATGATTTTTATCAAAACAAAAAAAATCCTCTCTTCAAATAATGAAGAAAGGGCAAAATTAGGAGAAAAATAACAGTAACAAAACGAAATACTACTTAGCGGCTGTAAATTGCGCTTCTTCCGTTGAACCTTTTAATGCGGTTGTCGAAGAAGTGCCGCCGCTGACAACTAATGATACTTGATCAAAATAGCCTGTTCCCACCTCCCTTTGGTGTCTTGTTGCTGTATAGCCGAATTTTTCACTGGCAAACTCAGCTTCCTGCAGTTCAGAGTAAGCTGCCATGCCACGGTCCTTGTAGCCTCGTGCCAATTCGAACATGCTGTGATTTAAGGCATGGAAGCCGGCAAGTGTTACAAACTGGAACTTATAGCCCATTTTCCCGATTTCGACTTGAAACTTTTCGATTGTTTCGTTATCGAGCTTTTTCTTCCAGTTAAACGATGGCGAACAATTATACGCCAGCAGCTTGCCCGGATATTTTTCATGAATCGCTGCGGCAAAACGCTTTGCTTCTTCCAGATTCGGTTCCGCTGTTTCACACCAGACAAGATCTGCATACGGCGCATAAGCAAGCCCGCGGGAAATCGCTTGCTCAATTCCGGCTTTTGTGCGGAAAAATCCTTCCGTTGTCCGCTCTCCGGTAATAAATGGTGCATCATACGGATCAATATCACTCGTAATTAAATCGGCCGCATTGGCATCCGTTCGCGCCACTAATACAGTCGGCACACCCATTACGTCTGCTGCAAGGCGGGCGGCAATCAGATTCCGTACGGCTGTCTGCGTCGGCAGCAACACTTTTCCGCCGAGATGGCCGCATTTTTTCTCGGAGGACAGCTGGTCTTCAAAGTGAACTCCTGCCGCTCCCGCTTCAATCATCTGTTTCATTAACTCAAACACGTTCAATTGGCCGCCAAAGCCCGCTTCGGCATCCGCGACAATCGGGGCGAACCAATCGATCGAATCGTCACCTTCGATATGGTGAACCTGATCCGCCCGCTGCAATGCCTGATTAATGCGTTTCACTACATGGGGAACACTGTTTGCCGGATACAAGCTTTGATCCGGATACATGTGACCGGATAAATTGGCATCTGCCGCCACCTGCCAGCCGCTTAAATAAATCGCCTTCAGCCCCGCTTTTACTTGCTGAACTGCCTGGTTGCCGGTCAATGCACCAAGAGCATTAACAAAGTCCTCTTCATTTATCAGTTTCCATAATTTTTCAGATCCCCGTTTTGCAAGTGTGTAGTCAATATCAATCGAACCTCTCAGTTTTATTACGTCCGCTGCTGAATACGGTCTTGTAATCCCCTTCCAGCGGGACTCCATTTCCCAGCTTTCCTGCAACTGCTGAACTCTTTCCTTTGCCATCCTATCCATCTCCCCTTTGTTCCTATTCATCCCTTTGATTGAATGTAAATATAAATCAATTAACTCCGTAGCCTTGAGGCTTTTTATTTGCAAAAAAGTAATTGAGAATCCCCACCGCCTTTTGTTGTAATACAAAAATATTTTATGTTTTTTATTATATAACAGATGGTATGAAAATGAAAACCCTTTTTTATAAAAATAATTCGACAAAAACATTGTTTTTCTTACATCTACACTTTTTTGTAAATTAGGCGATAGGCAGACTCAATAGGGGGGAGCGGCGGTTTTTTTTAAAAATATCATAAAGCAGCTTTCATGCACAGGAGATTTTTTTCGGGACAAGTAAAAAAAACGGCTGCTCTGATGATCGAAATGATCTACACTGGAGCGCCGTTTTTGTTTAATCAAATAGCGAGCTGATTGATTGACTTTTTTGTACTTTCAAGATTGCTTGTGCCAACAGCGGGGCAATCGATAATTGCGTAATTTTATCAATTCTTTTCTCTTCCGACAGATAAATGGTGTCGGTTGTGACTAATTCTTTTATTTCCGCTTCTTCAATCCAGCTAATCGCCGGCTCGGAAAGTACCGGATGTGTACAGCAGGCATATACCTCTTTAACGCCTTTTTCAATAAGAATGTGGGAAGCCTGGGTAATCGTTCTTGCCGTATCGATCATATCGTCGATGATGATGGCCGTTTTCCCTGATACTTCGCCGACAATTTCCATTTTTCCGGCATAGCTTGGCAGCGGTCTGCGGTTGCGGTCAATAAATGCCAGCGGGGCATCAAGTGCTTCTGCCAATTTTCTTGCCCTGACTACACCAGTATTCTCCGGAGCAACAACAACGACATTTTCAAGTTCTTTATCAATAAAATACTCCGATAATATCGGAAATGTCAGCAATTGATCGACAGGAACATTGAAAAAGCCTTGTACTTGCGGGGAATGTAAATCCACTGTTATAACGCGTGTAGCACCTGTTTTTTCTAATAAATTTGCGATCAGCTTTGCAGTTATCGGTTCTCTTGAACGGGCTTTGCGATCCTGACGTGAATAGCCAAAATAAGGAATCACACAATTAATCGATTTTGCAGATGACCGTTTCATCGCATCAATCATCATAAGCAGCTCGATTATAAAGTCATTGCCCTGGTGGGCAATGGATTGGATAATGTATGTATCATAGCCTCTGACGCTTTCTTCAATATGCATTTGGATTTCGCCGTCACTGAATCTGGTGACGGTTCTTTTTCCAAGATTTATCCCGGCATACTTGGCAATTTCACTTGCCAAAGCAATATTCGAATTCAAACTGAAAATCTTCATATTTTCTGGATCGCTATTTAATGTCATCTTTTTTCCCCCATTGTTCATCACTGTCAAATTGATTATAGCATTTTTTCCTCGCTATTTTTTCGATTTCAAAAAACTTTCTTTCTCTTTTACTGTTTTTAATGGCCATTTTCTTTCAGTGATATGGTTTTTTTACGGGGGGATTGTGTAAAAGTTACGAAAGAGAAGCTTTCTCCTCAATAAATTGAATCAGTTCCCAATTAAACATTGGATACCAATGGGTCGGAAGCTGATGAAATGCCTTTTTAATAAAAATAATCTTTGCGTTCGGCAATGTTTCAAAATATTTTTTATGTTGATATACATGGATATCCTTCGTTCCGTATAAAACTAAAATAGGAAGATTGCGCAGCTTGTGCAATTGACTGGCGGCATTGTAAATTTTCCCGGCGACATATAAGTCCAGGACTGCTTTTCGATTTGCTTTTAATCCGTAGGAATAAAATTGCTGTTGATCTGAACGTGTTACTTTATGTGTTTTCGCGATCAGATAGCTTAAAAAGCGGAGTTTTTTCTTTTTCATCAGGAAAATACCGCTATTATATTCCTGCTTTAAAAGCCAAGTATCCACCTTCGGATAGCCTCCGGATAAAACAAGGGCACCTATCGCATCCGGAAAAGCCAATGCGTACGCTAATGCGATAAGACCGCCGTTGGAATAGCCGGTAATGACAGGATGCTCTATTTTCAGGTGGTCGATCAGTGCTTTTAAATCTTGAACATGATCGGATATAACGTCTTCAGGGTGCGCGGAAGGTAAATAACCGCTCTTGCCGTGCCCTCTGCAGTCATAAAAAATCACCTTATATTTTCTGCTTAAATCAAACTGATATTTAAATATCACATGACCCGCCAGAGGCGGATGGATAAAAATAAGCGGAATCCCTTCCCCGTGTACCTCATAATAAATGTTGACTCCGGCAGCTGTCTGAAAATCTGGCATGCTTGTTCCCTCCATTACTATTTCCTGTCATTATTGTGGACTATAGCAGGAGATAACATGCAAGCAAGTTTTTCGGTACATGATTTTACATGTACATATGATAAGTGAACACTATGACATTAATGTCGCATCAACTTTTTTACCAATATTTCTCATCATCCTGTTTTTCACTTACTCTAAATCTTCTGTTTCTTCCCAAGTGACGCCATAAGCAAAGCCACTAATCGTGTAATCCGGACTTTACGAGCTTCTCTTTAAACGGAATAATGAGCGAAATACCCGAGAGTGCGACAATCAACCCATAGATGAGAATAATATTCGTAACAGAAAATTGTTTGATAATAATAGAACCAACAAATATTCCTAACGGTACCGTACATGTACACAGCATCGAATTAAAGCTCATCACTCTACCCATCTTTTCTTTTTCTATCATTAGCTGATAAACCGTGCTAATCCCGACACTGGCAAAACAAACGCCAATTCCAAGCAAACTGAAAAAGATGATTAGTGATGTTAAGTTCATAAAAAGACTTGCAAGAATTAACGCAATCCCTTCGAGAGTCAGGCCGATTACTGCCAAGCGGATTTGATTTTTGATGATATTACTGAAAATAATAAAACTTCCAAGAAACGCACCCGCAGAGATAGAGGCTTCAATCCAGCCCAATCCGGTGGAGCCGGCATTAATGACTTGATTGCAGATCAGAACAAGAAAAACATTTAGCGGTGCAAGGAAAAAATTAATGATGACACCACCGACGATAATGAGAAATAATACGCGCTTCATTTGCATTGTATACCGGACTCCACCGATAAACCTAGTAAAAAATGGTTCCATATCATCCGTAACTTTTACGCTTGGGATCCTTAAAAATAAGGAAAAAACGGCAGAAATGAAAAACGACAATCCATTGAGAGCAAATAGCATCGGAATCGACATAAAAGCGACCAGAATTCCGCCGATAGCAGGTCCTACTATATTGGAAAGTTGCTGGACAAATTGCAAAATCGCATTGGCCCGCGATAATTTATCTTTCTCTATTACCAGTGGAATCGTCGCAGAAAGTGCAGGAGAGAAAAACGCATCCATCGCCGATACCATTATGAGACAAATATTGATAGCAAAAAAAGGTGTGTTTCCGTTCATAGTCAATAAGACGATCGCAAACATCATGATCCCTCTTGCCGTATCAGAGACAATTAATAATTCTTTTTTGATATTTTTATCAGCCAACACACCCGCCCAAGGCATTGCCAGAACGGACGGCAGTGTCATACAAATAACACTCATCCCGAGAGACAATGTTGAACCTGTTTTCTCGATGATATACCACATAAGCGCAATGCTGTAAATTCGATCGCCGAAGATCGAAATACTTTTCCCGCCAACTAACAAGAGAAATGTACGATTTTTAACGAATGAAGAAATCATGATGATCACCTTTTACTATTTATATAAAATATTATTTTCTATTTATATCGAATTTCCAATTAAAAAAAAGAGACACCTCAAGCCATTTCCCTTTATCTTCCATATTTAAAAAGTGATAACATCCACTTGGAAACGTCACATATGCGGGATGTTTTAATCAGGTGGGGTAGAACCCCCACCATATTTCCAGAGTAACTGAGCTAGTTGAACAGCGTTTACTCTCGAATAAGTACCTCTTTCACTTGGTTTAATATTTTTTCTAATTCTTCCTTTTGAATCTCAAAATAAACACGATTCTCTTTACGAACAGCCTTCACAGCTCCTATAGATGTCAACGATGATAAATGATGGGAAACGGTAGAATTGGATAAATGTAGTCTTTTTCCCAATTCATAACCATATAATGGGCCCTGACTAAGGAGACGAATAATATTGATCCGTTTTTCATCAGCAAGAATTTTAAATGCCTGAACGACTTTTTCTTTATCCACTGCGATTTCTGTTTTCAAAGTGAATTTTTTTGTGCCATATAATAAAATGCAGGAATCTTTCTCTTCCGATGTTAATGACCAGTCATAATAAAGAACGGAAGGAGCCAAAATAATTTCTTGATATTGTTCAATCGGCTGGTAAAATGCTGCTGAAAAGAGCTTAAGCAGTTTTTCTTCACCATTTTCTTCCACGAACACTTTCATTTTTTCGATGTTCGTTTCTTGCTTTTCCTGCCATTCCCTGATTTCCTCTTTCCTTCTTCGTTAATCATTACTTAATTTTATCGCACAGTAAAACCCCGCTGAAGGGAAACTTTACTTGATCACAACTCCATCAGCCGGTTTCCATTGCCACAATAAAACTCTCTATCATTTTCATGATAAAATTGCCGTTGCTACAGTAATTTCAAGCTCACTAAAAGTGGGATAGATAACGAGCAATATCTTTTCCATTATTTTCAATTCCATTTCATTTTGGTGTTTTTTTCTATTTCAATCCCAGTTTATATTTTTCTGAATAATCAAATCTCCAAATTTATCCTTAGAATGCAAACATTTATTTTAAACCTGCTGCAAATCCATTTTAGACTTATCAAAGCATCTCCCACTATTCTCCAATATAACCAGCGATATCGTTTAATTTTTCAACATCAACCGCCTTTATCTTCAATGTTGTATTTGCTACTCCGGTGCCGCCATATACAAAGGGGAAGCGGTACAATTGTCTGTCGATAATTGTTGGCAATCCTTGATGAATCAAGGAAACACTTCCGATTTTACTGCCTGTCACCTGTTCCACTTCGCTTGGTTTTGCCAGTTTAACAAGCGAAACCTCCAGGAGATTCGCGATTGTTTTAAAATCAACTTTCCCGTGATCCCCGGAAATAATCAATGCGTAATATCCCTTTTCCGTTTTTAAGATCAGCGTCGGCGCCGTTTGTCCAATCTCAATGCCAAAATACTCCGCTCCCTCTTGGGCAGTATTAATTTGCTTGCCATGCTTAAGGATCTCGTATTCTATTTTATTTTTGCTTAAATTTTCTATTAAATGATCTAAATGATTCACGCTTATCCTTCCTTCTCTTCTCTCAAGCTATTTATTTCCGACAATTCATTCCTGGTCATTTTGTGAACTACTCACCACTTAGCTTAACCTAACGGTTCTTAACGCTTGAAGTGGGAGCTTCTTGGGAATAGAGCATACTTGATATTTAGTGATATACACTAACATCAGCGGTTTCTCTTATTTACCAAGCTATCCCCGCAGTTCCTGCGGTT
>JAGKQJ010000164.1 GCA_017898095.1 Bacillaceae bacterium Marseille-Q3522
ACCAAAATGAAAAGCGGAGGCGTCTTGAACAGCCGCGACAAGCTTAAGACGAGCAACGATAAAGTCCGCTTTTTGACTTTAACGTTGCTTGGCTTAAGACCTCGAGCGGCTAGACGCCGGAGCTGGACAAATAGAAAAGCGGAGGGCGCTTGGTCAAACCGATAGGATGTTGGAGGCATTTGGACCGAAGGCGCAGTTTGCCTTCGAGCCAAATGGTGAAACAGCCGTACGGTTTAGCGCCCGGAGCTGGATCAAGAAAAGCGGAGGCGGCTTTTACAGCCACCAAAGTAAAACACAAAGGCAGATTACCGGAAATGTGTTCTTCTTCCAAAAACATTATCTAGTTTTGAGGGAACAAATTTATAAAATTCTCTTGAAAAAAAGGAAAAAGACAGTATAATTAATAGTGTCTTTTGAAAAAACAGTCTGGTGGCGATGGCGAGAAGGTCACACCCGTTCCCATCCCGAACACGGAAGTTAAGCTTCTTTAGCGCCGATGGTAGTAAGGGGTTTCCCCTTGTGAGAGTAGGACGTTGCCAGGCAGCACAAGAGCACCTTTATTGGTGCTCTTTTTTGATTAGTGAATTGGGAAAATAAGTTGAATGACTAAATTATATCAAACTGCTGAATACAAGTACCGGGCAATTAATTGCGGTCCTTTCGTTGCATTAATAGCTAAAAACGATTGAATAAAAGGATAGTCTTCATCAGGTTTCATTTTCAGAAGCTCATTCCACCATTCCGTCTCATAACGGGCAATCATGCTTAAGTTATAAAGCAAAAGATAATGAATGAGAAGCTCCGGATATTGAATAAGCGATTCTTTCAAAATAGGAAAAGCGTATGAATTGGATTGCGAATTGAATCGCAGAGGAGCTGTATCATGTATATCATCTGAAAATAAAAAAGAAAAATTTGTGTCGTTCTCTGTTCCAAAATGAATGTTCATCGCTGCTTTTGTTTGCAAAAAAATTTTAAAGCGGGACATAGTCATATGATGGTGATCTAAAATTTCTTTTGATAAATAATAAGAACCATCCGTTTTGTTAATGGGGAGGAATAAGTTACTGCCTTTTAAAAGCAAAAAAAGCTGCTCCAACTCAGTTATTTGCTGTAATAGTTTTTTCATCTTCCATTTTTCTCCTTCCAGCCGTTCCATGTGAAACATTTTTTCTGCCATTAAACAAAACAAACCATTGCGCTGAATTTTTACCTCATCCTCAAAAAAAGAATATTGTTGTTTCTTGCGTTTTCGTGTCGATACACCATGAGAAAGTACGGCAGTTGTCTCCGGATAAGAAGGATCTACAGTTAATATCGCTGCTTTAATGAAATGACCTAACCCGTAAAAAAGTAAGATTGGCTGAATTAGAATGGGTGATTGCACTGCCTGTTGATAATAAATTTGACCATGTTCGAGATAATACATAAAGCGATAACAATTTTCAAAGCTTTTTTTATCTGTAGCGGATAGAGCTTTTTTTTCATAGCAATTCTGTAAATATTTTTGAGTGAATTCGGCAGAGAAAAACGGCGAAAACAGGTTATTTGAATGAACAGGAAATATCAAGATAAAACCTCCAAATAATTAGAAAAATCGAACATATACTAATCGTCTTGACAGTATTTTGTCCAATTGATAACCTACTAATTAATATTTTAATGTAAAGGGGTTGAATGTAGATGTGGGAAGATAAATTTGCCAAAGAAGGATTAACTTTTGATGATGTATTGTTAATACCGGCTAAATCAGAAGTTTTACCAAAGGATGCAGATCTTACAGTAGCGTTAACGGATAAAATAAAGCTGAATATCCCGATTATTAGTGCAGGAATGGATACCGTAACAGAAGCGGAAATGGCAATTGCGATGGCAAGACAGGGCGGTTTAGGAATCATCCATAAAAATATGACAATTGAACAACAAGCAGATCAAGTAGATAAGGTGAAGCGTTCCGAAAGCGGCGTTATCACGGATCCATTTTTCCTCACCCCTGACCATCAAGTATTTGACGCTGAACATTTAATGGGCAAATACCGCATCTCAGGAGTGCCGATTGTTAATAATGAACACGAGCAAAAATTAGTCGGTATTTTAACAAATCGCGATCTTCGTTTTATCCAGGATTACTCCATAAAGATATCCGATGTCATGACAAAAGAAAATCTAGTAACTGCTCCAGTTGGAACAACGCTAGATGAGGCAGAACACATTTTACAAAGGCATCGCATTGAAAAATTGCCCTTACTTGATGATAATGGCGTTCTGAAAGGACTAATTACGATAAAAGATATTGAAAAAGTAATCGAATTTCCAAATTCAGCAAAAGATATTCACGGCAGATTATTAGCAGGAGCTGCTGTCGGAGTAACAAAAGATACGATGAAACGTACGGAAATGCTTGTAAAAGCTCAGGTTGATGTCATTGTTGTAGATACTGCCCACGGACATTCAAAAGGTGTATTAGACACGGTTCATGAGATTCGCACCGCTTTTCCGGACATAGCGATTATTGCAGGTAATGTTGCTACTGCAGAGGGAACGAGAGCGTTATTTGAAGCCGGAGCAGATATTGTAAAAGTCGGAATCGGTCCCGGGTCAATCTGTACAACCCGTGTAGTAGCCGGCGTCGGTGTTCCGCAAATTACAGCGGTATATGATTGTGCTTCAGAAGCACGAAAGATGGGAAAAGCGATTATTGCGGACGGCGGTATTAAATATTCAGGTGATATTGTCAAAGCGATTGCTGCGGGCGGACATGCTGTCATGCTAGGCGGTTTATTAGCTGGCGTTTCCGAAAGCCCGGGAGAAACGGAAATATATCAGGGAAGACAATTTAAAGTGTACCGCGGAATGGGGTCGGTAGGTGCGATGGAAAAAGGGTCAAAAGACCGATACTTCCAGGAAGATAACAAAAAATTTGTTCCGGAGGGCATTGAAGGCAGACTCCCGTATAAAGGTCCTTTAGCAGATACGATTTATCAATTAGTCGGCGGCTTAAAATCAGGAATGGGTTATTGTGGAACAAAAACGTTAAAGGAATTAAGAGAAAACACTCAATTTGTAAAAATAAGCGGAGCAGGATTAAGAGAAAGCCATCCGCATGATGTCCATATAACAAAAGAAGCACCTAATTATTCTATTTCATAAAAAAATAGAATAATTTGTAAAATAATTAGTTGAAATTACCACTATCACAATAGGCGGAGTTGCTCATCTCTGTCTATTTTTTTCCCTTTTTCTATGGTAAACTGGACGAAGGAGTTACTAGAAAAGCTAGAGATGATTTTTTAATAGAGAAAACAACAATGTTGGAGGTAAATTCGTTGAATAAAGTAAGAAAAAGTTCTCTGTCGATTTTCGTATTATTATTTTTGATCGCTTCTTTATTTATTCACAGTCCGGGCTTGGTGAAGGCGGAAGGAGAAGACACCCTCGGCATAAATGGAGAAGCTGCTATTTTAATTGATGCAGAAACTGGGGAAATTTTATATGAAAAGAATGCTGATCAATTATTAGGTGTCGCTTCTATGTCAAAAATGATGACAGAGTACTTAGTAATGGAAGCAATAAAAGAAGGAAAAATCAGCTGGGATCAAAATGTTACCATTAATGAATATGTACACCGATTATCAGCAGCACCTGGTTTGTCAAATGTAGGATTGACTCAAGGTGAGGAATATACGGTAAAAGAACTTTATGAAGCGATGGCGATTTTTTCAGGGAATGCGGCAGCAGTTGCATTAGCGGAAACGGTCGCAGGTACAGAGCAAAGTTTTGTCGAAATGATGAATCAAAAAGCCGGAGAATTAGGTCTGGTTGATTATAAATTTGTCAATTCAACAGGTTTAAATAATGATAGTTTATTAGGAAATATTGCCGCAGGTGGAGCAAATGACGAAAATGTTATGTCTGCACGGGCAACAGCAAAGCTGGCCTATCATTTATTAAAAGATCATCCTGAAATACTGGAAACATCAGGTGTCTCAGAACTCCATTTTAAAGATGGACGTGTCTATAAAAATTTTAACTTTATGCTTCCCGGTTTAATCTACGAATATCAGGGAATGGACGGATTAAAGACCGGTTCAACAGATTTTGCCGGATATTGTTTTACTGCAACAGCGGAACGCGACGGGAAAAGATTTATTTCAGTTATTATGAAAACCGCATCGAAAGATGAACGTTTTGCAGAAACAAGAAAGCTGCTTGACTTTGCGTTTAATAATTTTTCCAAAAAAGAAGTGCTTCCAAGCGGTTATACAGTAGAGGAAAATGAAAGTCTTCCCGTTGTAAAAGGGAAAAATGATAAAGTAAATATTGAAACAAGTAAAGCAGTTCAATTAATGATTAGAAATGGCGAAGAAGAACAGTATAAGGCCGTGCTTGTATTGGATGAGGAAAAACTAAATGATCAAGGGGAATTGACTGCACCTGTAAAAAAAGGCGACAAGGTAGGTACCATTACGATAGAAAAGAATGGAGAACCGGTATCTTTCTTAACAGATGATGGTCAAACGTTAGCACAAGTAGATGTTGTTGCTACTGAAAATGTGGAAAAAGCAAACTGGTTTGTATTAATGATGCGTGGGATCGGCTCCTTTTTTAGTGATTTATGGGGGAATATTTCTGACACAGTGGCAGGTTGGTTTTAAAATCAAATGGCTAAAAATAATGCAACAAATGTTTTGAAGATCCGTCATTGTATGATAACCTGTTCCTATTAAAAGTCAGGTTTAAAAAGGTAGTAAAGATATTTGCCCGTTTAGCATTTGGTTACTTTTTATCGCAGATTAAGGGGCAGTAATCCCCCCGCCTCAAAATAAGAGGTGAAACCAATCCTGTTAGGCGGGGGATGAGGAAAAACCCCCACTGATGGAAGTTTCACTTTATACGATAATAATGTTTTTGGATCTGGTTTTTATCCATTCTGATGTCTGTTAAGACATAGGTATTTTGATTCCTCTATAAGTGTAACGATTGACAGGTGGGGATTATACTCTGCCTGTTTAAAAAATCTCTGCAAATCCTCACAAATAGACGGGGATATGTTTGAAAGATGAAAAGGAGTTTCTTGTCTTGACAGAACTCCTTATTTGTTATTTATTTTTAATAAGACTATCCATATAGATAATGTCGAATTTCATATAAATCATCGGAGGGATTATTAATGAAGACAGGTACTGATCGCGTAAAACGTGGTATGGCGGAAATGCAAAAAGGCGGTGTCATTATGGACGTTGTCAATGCAGAACAGGCAAAAATCGCGGAAGAAGCAGGAGCAGTTGCGGTAATGGCGTTGGAAAGGGTCCCTTCTGATATTCGCGCAGCCGGCGGTGTTGCAAGAATGGCGGATACACGGATTGTTGAAGAAGTAATGAATGCGGTGACGATCCCTGTGATGGCAAAAGCCAGAATTGGCCATATTGTTGAAGCCAGGGTACTGGAAGCAATGGGGGTCGATTATATTGATGAAAGTGAAGTACTAACGCCGGCAGATGAGGAATTTCATATTTACAAAAAAAATTATACGGTGCCTTTTGTATGCGGCTGCCGTGATTTAGGAGAAGCGGCGCGCCGGATCGGTGAAGGAGCATCAATGTTGCGGACAAAAGGAGAACCAGGCACTGGCAATATTGTCGAGGCAGTTCGCCATATGCGGAAAGTAAATGCACAGGTTCGCAAGGTTGTCGGAATGAACGAGGATGAATTAATGACAGAAGCGAAGCTTTTAGGAGCTCCTTACGAAGTATTAGTCGAAATCAAGAAGCATGGAAGATTACCGGTTGTTAATTTTGCCGCAGGTGGTGTTGCAACCCCGGCAGATGCCGCACTGATGATGGAGCTTGGCGCAGATGGCGTGTTTGTTGGTTCCGGCATTTTTAAATCTGAAAATCCTGCTGCATTCGCAAGAGCAATTGTAGAAGCAACAACTCATTATCAAGATTATGCCCTTATTGCAGAGCTTTCGAAAAATCTCGGAACGGCTATGAAAGGGATTGAAATCGCGACAATTGCTCCTGAATCACGGATGCAGGATCGCGGTTGGTAAGGAAGTGATAATAAAATGGTAAAAGTAGGAGTGCTTGGTCTTCAGGGAGATGTCGAAGAACATGTAAATTCGATTAAGGCATGCGGGGAAGAAGCGATTGTGATTAAACGGCATGAACAGCTCGATGAAGTTGATGGGCTGATTCTTCCCGGAGGAGAAAGCACAACGATGCGCAAGCTTATTGATAAATATGATTTTATGGATCCGTTGCGGGAATTTACCAGTTCGGGAAAACCAGTGTATGGAACTTGTGCAGGACTTATTTTACTGGCAAAAAAATTGGTCGACTATGATAAACCCCATATCGGTGTGATGGACATTACCGTGGAGCGGAACTCATTTGGCCGCCAGCGGGAAAGTTTTGAAGCAGATATTGATATTGCCGGTGTCGGAGAAAAATTTCCCGCGGTGTTTATCCGTGCTCCTCATATTGTAGAGGCCGGGGAAAATGTCGAGATTTTAGCAAAATATCATGAGCGGATTGTTGCTGCGAGAGAAGGGAAGTTTCTTGCCTGCTCATTCCATCCGGAATTAACCGATGACCATCGTTTGACTGATTATTTTATACGGATGATTAAGTAATCGCAAGTGGTTCGGAAGGTGTTTGTAACATTAGAAAATGATTCGAAAACCGTGAATAGAACAGGAATAATTTTTTTGCCGGATGGAAATATTGCATATTGCAGATAATTGTAGTACGATAAATTACAAAATTAACATTTATGAAAGCAATGAGAGGAAATAGTAGCAGGTCATTTTTTCAGAAGAGAGCCGGTGGTTGGTGTGAATCGGTGTGAAGTGCTTGTGAATCCGTCCTTGAGCAAAGTATGGAACGCCTTTTTGGGCAAGTAAATACTTTCGGATTATCAAACCGTTATGAAATGAAGTGGAAGGCTGTTATCGTCTTCAACTAGGGTGGCAACGCGGGTAACTCTCGTCCCTTTACAGGGGATGGGAGTTTTTTTGCGTTTTTAAAGTAAAAAGAAGGTAGAGAAAAAAGTTGAGGCCAGTAGGTTCAAAATTTTTGTTAAGAAAAAAACGGAGGTAAAAAACGATGTTAGAAATAAAATATTTACGTGACCATTTTCAAGAAATAAAGCAAAAGCTGCAGCACCGCGGTGAGGATTTAACCGACCTTGATAAATTTGGAGATTTAGATGCAAAAAGGCGGCAATTAATTGTTGAGGGTGAAAAGTTAAAAAGTACCCGTAATGAAGTAAGCCAGCAAGTTGCAAAATTAAAAAGGGAAAAGCAGGATGCTGATCAGTTGATCAAAGAAATGCGCGAAGTAGGTGAAAAAATCAAAGGATTGGATCAGGAGCTTCGTGAAGTCGAAGAGGAGCTTGGAATGCTGCTGTTAAATATCCCAAATATTCCGCATGAGAGTGTTCCGATTGGCGATACGGAAGATGAAAATGTGGAAATCCGTAAATGGGGCGAATTACCAAACTTTGATTTTGAGCCGAAACCTCATTGGGACATTGCAAAAAATCTTGATATTCTTGATTTTGAGCGTGCCGCAAAGGTAGCTGGAAGCCGCTTCGTTTTTTACAAAGGATTAGGGGCAAAGCTGGAAAGAGCATTATTTAATTTTATGTTGGACTTGCATACAGAGGAACATGGCTACCTGGAAGTTCTTCCTCCTTATTTAGTGAATCGGGACAGCATGACAGGGACTGGCCAGCTTCCGAAGTTCGAAGAGGATGCTTTTTTGATTGAAAAAGAAGATTACTTCTTAATTCCGACTGCTGAAGTACCGGTAACAAATTTACATCGTGATGAAATCCTAAACGGTGATGAACTGCCTCTGAAATATGCAGCGTTTAGTGCCTGCTTCCGTTCTGAAGCTGGATCTGCCGGACGTGATACGAGAGGCTTAATCCGCCAGCATCAGTTTAACAAAGTCGAGCTTGTGAAATTTGTTAAACCGGAGGATTCTTACGAAGAACTGGAAAAATTAACGGGAGATGCGGAAAGAGTCCTGCAATTATTAGGGTTGCCTTACCATGTGCTAAGCATGTGTACAGGAGATCTTGGCTTTACGGCTGCAAAAAAATATGATTTAGAAGTGTGGCTGCCAAGTTATGATACGTACCGGGAAATTTCTTCTTGCAGTAATTTTGAAAGCTTCCAGGCAAGAAGGGCGAATATCCGTTTCCGCAGGGATGTTAAAGCGAAGCCGGAACATGTGCATACATTAAATGGTTCAGGTCTGGCAATTGGCAGGACGGTTGCGGCGATTTTAGAAAATTACCAGCAGGCAGATGGCTCCGTTATTATTCCGGAAGTGCTGCGACCTTATATGCGTAACCGCGCAGTAATCGAAGCAAAGTGAAGCCGTGCCCGAAAAAAATAACGATTTTCTGAGGAAAGTCTTTGTAAAAAACCGGAAAAGGAAGTAAATGAGCAAAAAAAGCTGACTGTGGAAGCGAGGGCACTGAAAAACCTTCGGTTTTTCTAGCATTTTTTAAGCACGCAATAAAAAGACGACTTTAAAATTCATAAATGTGAATTTTAAGTCGTCTTTTTTGTTCATGGGGTTTTATTTTGCCCTTATTTTTGATCTATTAGTTTCAAAATTCTTTTTAGATTCACCGTAAATATTGCCAT
>JAGKQJ010000165.1 GCA_017898095.1 Bacillaceae bacterium Marseille-Q3522
TTGTAAGAGAAATTTTCAAATGATAATATTTGTAATGAATGTTTTATGATTTTTTCATCAAGAGCTGTTTATGTTATTCTGAGAATAACAGTCAGAAGGAAGATTTCTCAATAAATAGAAGAGTAAACGTTCTTAGTTCTATTTTTTGTCAAAATATTTTAAAAAATTTATTTTTTTTATTGTCTTTTTCCCGTCATTTTCGTAAATATGGTATATTAGTATCGTTATAAAATTCAGACTTTAGTATTTTAGGAGGTATGTGGACATGCGTATTGGTGTGCCGAAGGAAATAAAAAACAATGAAAATCGCGTCGCAATGACACCGGCCGGAGTATACAGTCTTGTTCATTTTGATCATGAAGTATACATTGAAGCTGGAGCCGGGTTGGGGTCTGGATTTACGGATAAGGACTATATAAATGCCGGAGCAAAAATTGTCGCTACTGCCCAGGAAGCATGGTCGATGGAAATGGTAATGAAAGTAAAGGAGCCGGTTCCCAGTGAATATGGCTACTTTCGTGAAGGATTAATATTATTTACATATTTGCATTTGGCTCCGGAACCTGGTTTGACAGCGGCACTGACGGAAAGTAAAGTGATTGGCATTGCTTACGAAACGGTCCAATTAGCAAATGGGGCACTGCCTTTATTGATACCGATGAGTGAAGTAGCCGGCAGAATGGCTCCGCAGCTCGGAGCGCAATTTTTAGAAAAAGTAAATGGCGGAAAAGGGATTCTTCTCTCCGGAGTTCCTGGTGTTCATCGTGGTGAAGTGACCATTATCGGCGGCGGGATGGCCGGTACGAATGCGGCGAAAACAGCGGTTGGTTTAGGTGCAAAGGTTACAGTTGTCGATTTGAATCCGGACCGTCTGCGTCAATTGGACGATATTTTCGGAGCGGATGTCACGACGCTAATCTCCAATCCTTACACAATAGCGGAATCTGTCAAAAATGCGGATCTCGTAATCGGAGCCGTATTAATCCCAGGAGCGAAAGCGCCAAAACTGGTCACGGAAGAAATGATTAAATCCATGTCTCCTGGTTCTGTTGTTGTCGATATCGCCATTGACCAAGGAGGAATTTTTGAAACAACTGATCGTATTACCACGCACGATAATCCGACTTATGTAAAGCATGACATTGTTCATTATGCTGTTGCCAATATGCCTGGCGCCGTTCCGCGTACATCTACTTTAGCGTTGACGAACGTGACCGTGCCATATGCATTACAAATTGCCAATAAAGGCTACAAAGCTGCCTGCCTGGAAAATGAGGCTTTATTAAAAGGTGTAAACACACTTTCCGGGCATGTTACTTATAAGGCAGTTGCGGATGCACAAAGTTTAACGTATGTAGATGCAAAAAAATTGCTTGAGCAGTAAAAAATGAACCGTCATTATATGTTTTGATCATTTCTTTTCGATAAAGTGAAACTTCCATCAGTGGGGTTTTCCGACGTACAGGACGTACTAGTGCCGACGTTGCAACAGGACGCCTGAGATTTTAGTCGGCCTTCATCCCCCACTGATGGTTAGTCACGCGGAGCCTGATTGATTTTTCTAAGGGCTAAAGCCCAAAGAAAAACCTTACCACGCAGAGCCTGGTTGAAATATCTAAGAGCTGAAGCCCTAATAAAAACCTTATTTCACCAATTGGGCTTTTAGGGGCAGTTTATCCCCCACCTAAAATGATTGGTATCACCTCTATTTTTGAGGTGGGGTATTACTGCCCCTTAATCTGCGATAAAATTTTCTCTTGCTTAAACGTCAATTAATCCCCGCCTTTAAGGAGGGGATTAATTGACGTTTAAAATTATTAAGTAAATAAATCTAATTCGTTCACTATTTGGCATGCAATTTGAACTACTGCTTTTTCTTCGAGAGGAAAAGCATTTTGAGTGACTGCCTTCCCAAATTTAACCGGTTCTATTAGTTGTTAATAATTTGCAATTCCTTTGGAAACTTTGTTAAAATTTCAATACCGGTTTTTGTGACGACAACGTCATCTTCAATGCGGACTCCGGCGATTTCGGGAACATATATACCCGGTTCGACCGTGAATACCATGCCTTCCTGAAGAAGCAACGGATTTGTCGCGGTCATCGAAGGATATTCATGAATCCCGATGCCGAGACCATGACCGAGCCGGTGCGGAAAATCGTCCCCATATCCCTCATCCGTGATGATATTCCGCGCAGTTAGATCGATTTCCGAGCAGGAAACTCCCGGCTTTGCTGCTTGAAGAGCTGCTAATTGTGCTTTTAAAACGGTATTGTATATCCTCGCCTGTATATCATCAATATCGCCAAAAGCAACCGTTCTTGTAATGTCGGAGCAATAACCATCCACGACAACGCCTAAATCAAATAAGACAAGATCACCCTTTTTTATTTTCGAATTTCCCGGATTGCCATGTGGAGACGCTCCGTTGGCACCTGTTAGAACCATGGTGGAAAAAGACATCCGTAAAATACCTTTTTTCTTCATTTCATATTCGATGGCGGCCAAAACTTCTAATTCTGTTTTTCCTTCCTTCAGCTCGTTGCAACCGACCTCGACAGCAAAATCAGCAAGTGCACAAGCCTCACGTATCTTATCCAGCTCTTCTGCATTTTTAATTAATCTCAATTGCTGCAGTTTTTCTTCAGCTGGAACAAATACAGCGTCGGCAAACAATTGCAGCACGATTTCAAAGCGTTCAACGTTCAAATGCTGTTTTTCAATTGCAACTTTATGAATCGAAGGAAGGCGTTTTTTTATCGCAGTATGTAAAAGTTCCCACGGATTTTCGGTATCGTCGTAACCGATTATTTCATATGGCCAGCCGCTTTTTTTGGCATCTTCTTTTTCCATTCCCGGACAAATAAAGACTGGCTCAGCTTCTTGAAAAAATACGGCGCCGAGCAGCCGTTCATGCGGGTCGCTGTAATAACCGCTCATGTAAAAAACATTATCTGTCGAAGTTAATAACGTTACATCAATTTCATTTTCTTTCATCCATTGCGAAAGTTTTGTTGTTTTATCCATTGATCAAAAGTCCTCCTTTTTGTTTCTGATTTGAGCGTAGCAACTATTAATGGAAAAGTAAATATATTCGAATCATAAAGTGTGCGTTCCAAAAAGAAACGAATGAAAAGCATGAAGATGAACATTTCCTCTAAAAGATGGGAAATGTTTAAAGGAGGGAAAGAGGATATCTGCTTGAAAATGTCGAAACTATGTGGAGGGGAAAGAACTGTTGATTTTCAGTCAACGCTTTTCAGCAAGCAAAAACTTGGCGGGGACTCAGCCCCGCCTGTGCTTCGCATAAAGATGGAGGTCTTTCCCTTTCAAGTCTGGAAAAGATAAAATTTTTTCAAAGGAGCGATTGCAGTTGAAAGTTTCCTATCATGGCCATTCCATCATAAAAATTCAAACAGGCGGAAAAATTATATTAATTGATCCTTTTATTACAGGAAACAGCCTTACAGATTTAAATGCCGATAAACTTACGGCAGATGTCATCATCTTAACGCACGGACATAATGATCATGTCGGTGATACGGTATCGATTGCTAAAAGGAATCATGCGCTCGTCATTACTCTTGCCGACCTGGCAACGTATTTGAGCTGGCAAGGAGTGAAGACACATGGAATGAATATCGGCGGCGCATACACGTTTGACTTTGGCAAAGTGAAGTTTACGCAGGCCTTTCACAGCTCCGGATATGTGACAAACGGTAAGGAAATCATATACGGCGGCATGCCTGCCGGAGTCTTATTAACGATCGAAGGAAAGACGATTTATCATGCCGGTGATACCGGGTTGTTTTCCGATATGAAGCTGATTGGCGAACGGCATCAGATTGATCTCTCCTTCCTGCCGATCGGTGATAATTTTACAATGGGACCTGAGGATGCTGCTTATGCGGCCGAGTTGATTCAGGCAAAGCAAGTCGTACCGATTCATTACAATACTTTCCCGCCAATAAGGCAAAATCCTCATGCATTTGTATCCTTATTAAAAGAAGGAAATGGTGTTGTTCTAGAACCGGGAGAAGGAATCGAATTATAATTTTTAGAAGATTTTATCGCAGATTAAGGGGCAGTACCCCCCCACTAAAGGAAGTTTCACTGATATGAACGAAAAATTACGAGGAAGGAGTCATTTTCGTTCATGATAACTTTATAAAACGGTACTTCAGAGAATCAAACGGAGACTTGAGTCACCCGCCTATCACATATCGAGGCGGGTACAAGTCGTGATTCCACAGGGAAATTACTTATTTTTCATTTTCATACAAACAACCGCTTCCGCTTACTTCACACTGCGGCTGTTTCCCTCTATAATAAGGAATAGATGTTCAGGTTCTAATGAAATGAGTGATATCCAAATGGCAACAAAGCATGAGCAAATTCTTCAATATATTGACGAACTTCCGGTAGGTGAAAAAATTTCCGTCAGACAAATTGCGAAAGCGTTAGAGGTTAGTGAAGGAACAGCGTACCGGGCAATTAAAGATGCTGAAAACAGAGGATACGTCAGCACAATCGAACGTGTAGGAACAATCCGGATTGAACGCAAGAAAAAAGAAAATATTGAAAAGCTTACCTTTGCCGAAGTGGTGAATATTGTCGACGGCCAGGTGCTGGGCGGCCGGGCCGGACTCCATAAAACATTAAATAAATTTGTAATCGGTGCAATGAGGCTGGAACAAATGATGCGCTATACAACGGCAGGAAGTCTGCTAATCGTCGGGAACCGTGCCAGAGCGCATGAACTTGCACTGAAAGCCGGGGCAGCTGTGTTAATTACCGGCGGATTTGATACGGAAGACGATGTGAAAAAAACGGCCGATCAATTGGAGATGCCGATTATTTCTACAAGCTATGATACATTTACAGTGGCAACGATGATCAACCGGGCAATTTATGACCAGTTAATCAAAAAGGATATTGTCTTAGTCGAAGATATTTTGACTCCGCTTGAGAAAACGACCTATTTGAAAACGGATGATACCGTTGCTACTTGGTATCGTTATAACGAAGATACGTCTCACAGCCGTTTTCCTGTTGTAGATGCGAACAGGAAAGTTCAAGGAATGATTACTTCCAAAGATATTATGGGGAAAGAATTAGACGCGCAAATTGAAAAAATTATGACGAAGTCTCCAATGGTTGTAAATCGGAAAAACAGCGTAGCTTCCTCCGCACATATGATGGTTTGGGAAGGAATTGAAATGCTTCCAGTCGTCGATGATAATCATTTTTTGCTGGGAATTATCAGTAGGCAGGATGTGATCGAGGCGCTGCAAATGATCCAGCGGCAACCGCAAATGGGCGAAACAATTGATGACATTGTCACCAGCCAGCTTGCCTTAAACAAGGGAAAGGCGAAGCAAGAGCATGTATATCGCTGTGAAGTAACACCGCAAATGACGAATCACTTAGGATCGATTTCCTATGGTGTATTTACAACAATTGTAACGGAAGCAGCCAATCGCGTTCTGCGAAGCTATAAAAAAGGCGATCTTGTTGTAGAAAATATTACGATTTATTTTATTAAAATGGTGCAAATTGACAGCACATTGGAAATTTATCCGAAAATTATCGAAGTCGGCCGCAAATTCGGCAAAGTAGACGTGGAAGTATTTAACGAAGGAACTCTGGTTGGAAAGGCGATGATGATGTGCCAATTAATTGACCGGCATCATTAAGCGGGACTTAGAGAAGGCTTATGATAAAATAACCTTCTCCATCATTTATTTTTTACATACGTTTTTTGCTTCTTTAATAGCGAATGGTAAATAATATTTACGTGCTTTTAAACCTGTCCACACATTGATGGAACCAAGCAGAAGAAAGATGCCGGCAATCACATATGTCAAAGTAGAAGGAAATAAAAAGATTTGATTGAGACCGAACAATGCGACAAACAAGCCTAAAGCAGTCCTGGATTTTGCCGAAATCCATTGTTTCTCGGCAGGACGCGCACTGCGGATATACCTTACTTTATAAAACAGGTAAAAAACGAATGACAGGACGATCAACACAACGAGAACAGGCATTTACAAAAATCCTCCTTCCAATTTACAGGTTACATTCATCTTATCATAATGGAGTATGAAAACACTATCATGAACTGCCGGTGTGATTTATCGCAAATTAAGGGACAGTAATACCCCCGCATCAAAAATAGAGTTTCATTTTATTGAAGAAAGAAAATATCGAAAAGGCTGTGATTTGTATGAAAGAAAAAATAACAGAAGCAATTCAACAATATGATACCATTATTATTCACCGCCATGTCCGTCCCGATCCTGATGCATACGGGTCACAGGGCGGATTGGCGGAAATCATCAAAGCTTCCTATCCGGAAAAAAAAGTATACACCGTCGGCAAGGAAGTAGAATCGCTGCAATTTTTGCGCAGGCTTGATGAGATCAGCGATGAAGCGTATAAGGGTGCGCTTGTCATTGTCTGCGATACGGCAAATACGGAGCGGATCTGTGACCAACGTTATACGAATGGCGCGTTTCTCATCAAAATTGACCATCATCCAAATGATGATGCTTATGGGGATCTGATTTGGGTCGATACGTCAGCAAGCTCGACGAGCGAAATGATTTACGAGTGGTATTTAAATGCGAAAGAGGACGGCATGAAAATGTCCGATGAAGCTGCAAGGCTGCTTTATGCTGGAATTGTCGGGGATACAGGGAGATTTTTATTTTCCAATACAACTGAAAAAACATTTGCATACGCCGGTGAGCTGATTCATTACCATTTCTCAAGAACAGAGTTGTATAACAATATGTACGAACTAAATGCAAATGTCGTGAAACTAAACGGCTATATTCTGCAAAATTTTGTATCTACAACATCGGGTATTGCCTATATGGAGTTAACAAAAGAGCAATTAGAGCAATTTGCGGTGAAACCGGCGGAAGCCTCCCTGCTTATCAGTTCATTAGGCAATATCGCCGGCATCAAAGTGTGGGTTTTCTTTATCGAGGAAGATGAACAAATTCGAGTGCGCCTTCGCTCCAAAGGACCCGTGATTAACGGAGTGGCGAAAAATCATCATGGCGGCGGACATCCTTTGGCTGCAGGGGCTACCATCTACTCATGGGAAGAGAAGGATGAAGTACTTAAGGAACTGGAAGAGTTATGCAAATAAGAAGACGCTGAATAGGCGTCTTTTTTCTAAGTCTTCTGCAGTAAAAATAAGAAGAAATTTTATAAAATAGCCGAGAACACTCGTGACTTTAGTCATGAGATGAATCGGCTTCGGATAGGGCGTGGCTTATGCTACGTTAACTATCCGACATATGCTCAGCCAAACATGTAGAAAAAATACTAATAATATATTGCCTCTTATTTCCCCAAAATCCTCTAATATATGTTATCATAAACATAAAGTGAAACATATGGCAGAAGTAAAGCATGGCAGAGGATATGTTACTCCATTCAGTATCATATTGTATGGTGCGTAAAGTATCGCCATAAGGTAATAATTGGTGATATAGATGCAAGATGAAAAGAGATGCTGCATCAAATAGCAACAGATCATGTTTTACAATTTCGGAAATTGAAACCGATTGCAACCATATTCATCTTTTTATCGATTGTACTCCTGAACATTCCATTCCAATAATGATCAAAACGTGAAAAGGCGTCTCTGCAAGACTCCTATTTAAAGAGTTTCCGAGCTTAAAAAAGAAGCTGAGGAGTGGTCATTTGTGGGATCCCAGTTACTTTGTCGCAACCGTAAGTGAAAATACAGAACAACAGATAGCCAATCCATTCGTAATCAACAAAAGAAATAGCGACGGGAGCTGAACCTAGATGGCAGCACCAACATACGTGATGACTTTGCCTTTAAAAGTGGAAACATGGCAGGAACACATCTTAGAAAAACGTCTAAACATTGGGCGACATATCTACAACGCCTGTCTGGGCGAAGCATGGCGTAGATATAAATTCATGATACGCAATCCTGGGTATTGGAAAATAGTTCGTATGCCGAAAGGCAAAGAGCGAAATCAACTTTTGAACAAATGGAAAGAACAATACGGCGTTCGAAGATTCGATTTAAATATGTACGTTCAAGGAATGGGGCGTAAGTTTAATCAAAACATCGGTTCCCAAATGGCTCAGAATATCGCCGAACGGGCGTTTCGAGCCATTGAGAAAGTCATGTATGGAAACGGGAAAAAAGTTCGGTTTTGTTCACCAGGTCGATTCTTTTCGTTAGAAGAAAAGACAAACAAGACAGGGTTTCGGTACTTTCCCGAAAACAAAGTCATGGAATGGCTGGGTTTGATCATGCCTGTCATTCTTAAAGATAGCGATGAATCATGAATACAAAAGATAATTTACGTGAAATAGATGTTGGACGAGCAAATAAAACTTGGAACAATTTCTTGGAAAAACACGAACAAGAAATAGAACGAATGAAACTTTTGAATAAGAAGCAATTAAGTAGTATCGGCTTGTGAAACTTCGATACAAAAGGGTTTTGAACCGAGCCCACAGGGCGATAATGGCAGCAAAAGTTGTCTTGCCCATGAAAGTCTAAGGGAAATAGCTGAGTGG
>JAGKQJ010000166.1 GCA_017898095.1 Bacillaceae bacterium Marseille-Q3522
CCTCTTTCCCATATCAAGTATGTGGTAAATATCACAAAAATCATAATGCAACTTATTTACCATTTTTCATTTTTCACTTTATCTTTGACCTCTTGAATTCTTTTCATTTTATTATTCCAGCATTTTTCACTAAGATCAACCGGATACACCTCAGGATTTAATGAACGTTTATATTCGTCCCAAAGCAATTGTAAATTTTCTTTTGCATAATCCTTGATTTCCTGGATAGTCGGTGTCTGATATACCAGCTCTCCATTTCGGAAAATATCGTGATGTAATTCTTTTGCATTAAAATTGGAAACATACTTATTCATGTAGGTGTGAACCGGGTGAAACATTTTAATCCTCTCTTCATCAGACGGGTTTTCATCTTCCATTGTAATATAATCCCCTTCCGACTTTCCATCGCTCTTGCGAATAATTCGATATACTTTTTTCAATCCCGGGGTGGATACTTTTTCCGGATTTGCACTAATTTTTATCGTATCCGTCATTTTCCCGTTTTCTTCAATAGATACCAGCTTATAAACAGCTCCAAGTGCCGGCTGGTCGTAGCCGGTAATCAATTTTGTCCCTATTCCCCACATATCGATTTTCGCTCCCTGAGATTTTAAATTCATTATCGTATACTCATCTAAATCATTGGAAGCAACAATTTTTGCATCAGGGAATCCGGCATCATCAAGCATTTTCCGTGCCTTTTTTGACAAATAGGCAAGGTCGCCGCTATCTAAACGAATGCCGACAAAATTAATCTTTCCTTTTAATTCCTTTGCCACTTTTATAGCAGTTGGAACACCAGATTTTAATGTATCATACGTATCTACGAGAAATACGCAGTCTTTATGTCTTCTTGCGTATTTATGAAAAGCTGTATATTCATCACGGTATGCCTGGATTAAGGAATGGGCATGCGTACCTGAAACCGGTATGCCGAACATTTTTCCGGCACGAACGTTGGCTGTTGCGGAAAAGCCGCCTATATATGCAGCTCTTGTCCCCCAAATAGCAGCATCAAGCTCTTGTGCTCTGCGTGAACCGAATTCCATTACCGGTTCATTTTCTCCGACAACCTGCATAATTCTCGATGCTTTTGTAGCGATCAAAGTTTGAAAGTTCACAATGTTTAATATGGCTGTTTCTACCAGCTGTGCCTGGACGATTGGTGCTTCGACACGGACTAGCGGTTCATTGCCAAAAACGAGTTCCCCCTCCTGCATCGAACGAATCGTTCCGGTAAAACGTAAATCTTTTAAGTAAGCAAGAAATTCTTCATCATAATGTACTTCATTTCGCAAATATTCAATATCACTATCCGTAAATCGAAAGCTCTTAATATATTCAATGATTCTTTCAACTCCGGCAAAAATCGCATAGCCGTTGTCAAAAGGCATATTTCGGAAATAAACTTCGAAAACAGCTTTGCGATTATGAATGCCATCTTCCCAATAAGTTTCCATCATGTTAATTTGATACAAATCCGTATGTAAGATTAATCCGTCATCTGGATAAGTTTTTGCCATCATACTTCCTCCACATCCTTTGTCTATAACACCTTTGCCCCGAGTGTTCCTGTAAAATGATTTAATGCCCATTCATGTCCCGTACTGCTAAAGCTTGCAACCGCATCCTTATGAATCACAACTTGAAAGCCTTTGTTGTAAGCGTCTACAGCAGTATGTAAAACACAAATATCCGTACAGACCCCTACTAAGTGCAGCTCTGTAATAGAACGCTCGCGAAGTTTGATTTCCAGATCTGTTCCGGCAAACGCACTATATCTTGTTTTATCCATCCATAAAACATTATTTTGTTCGCAGTATTTTTCATAGAGCGGCTTTAATTTCCCGTAGAGCTCCCTTCCTTTTGTTCCTTGTATATTATGAGGCGGATATAATTTCGTTTCCGGGTGGAATGGATCATTTTTTTCATGCATATCAATTGCAAAAACAACCAATTCGTCCTTATTGATAAATTGCTCTGTGATTTCACAAATTGCCGCTTCAATCTTCATTCCCGGTTCTCCGCAAGGAAGTGCACCTGTAATAAAATCAACTGTATAATCGATATTGATAAGTGCTTTCAATATAACCTCCTCCTTTTCTCTATTATAATCCATCTCCAATTAAAAATCATTATAAGGGAGCACAATTCAGAATAAGCAGAATTACTATTTCATTTTTCGATACTTTTTATATTGACACTGTAAAGATGGATGGTTAAGATATGTCTATATGTAAACTTATTTTATTTATATGTTTACATATTACCGATTATCATATATGTGGATCTTTCCATTAGGCGAAACAAATGGTTATCCGTCTGTAAGTATCTTCAATTTGAAAGGAGTATGACATGACAAAATTAAAAAGAATGATTCTTATCGCTTTATTTGCAAGCATTATCGGAATCATGGCACAGCTTATTATTCCAATTCCTTTTATTCCAATAACCGGACAAACACTGGCAATTGGAATCACAGCAACTATTTTAGGTTCGAAAGATGGGGCATTGGCAACTCTGCTCTATCTGCTGATCGGTGCGATCGGTTTACCTGTTTTTGCAGGTTTTTCAAGTGGTGTTCCTGTATTAATCGGTCCTACCGGGGGATATTTAGTCGGTTTTCTTCCTACCGCCTTTTTCATCGGACTTATGATCGAAAAAATCGCATTTACTGTAAAAATCGCTTTTATTGCTAATCTTATTGGAATGATTATTACCCTTGTTTTTGGTACTGTTTGGTTAAAAATTGCCGGCCAATATTCCTGGACAACAGCTTTTACAAGCGGAGCAGCCCCATTCATCCCTGTTGGAATTGTAAAAGCCTTTCTTGCTGCTTGGGCAGGTATCGTGATCCGGGAAAGACTATTGTCGGCAAGAGTAATCAGCGATTGATTATTCTGCAAGCTGAAAAGGAGTATTCAATTTCTGTCCGTTTGCAAAATAACGGCCATGTTTCGTTTCAGAGAGTGGCAAAATAAATTTGCCACTCTCCCTTGTCAAGATACCTGTCCTCTATTCCTGAAAAAAGTCCAAGCCTCCTCCCTGCTTATGCAAAAGTTGCGTTACCAGGTAAACTCCTTTATACTTTGGTTAGTTGGTTTTTTTGAGGTGAAGAAATGATCGATTTACTTATTGAAGCAACAAGTATTCCTGCGGCTTATACGATCTATATAGGGATCTTATTCAGTTTAATCGTAAACCTGCTATGGAATAGCAGTGTAGGGAATAAAATATTACGGCCAATTTGTCATTCAACATACATTTTGTTCCGCTCTCCATGCCTTTCTTTACGGTTGAAGAACCAGCGAGCTTGTAATCCGATTGTCATTTGGATATTACGATTCGTCCGTAAAAAATACGGCACGGTCGATGATGATAATGAAGATGCTATTTCCTCCCGTATGAGTACTTCAAAGAACAGAACACTATCGGGAGGAAATATTAAATATGAAACGGAAAATTATCTTCTTTTTATCCATTAGCACTTTGCTTTTATCAGCGTGTCAGGCACAAACGGGACAGCAATCAGGCGGTTTTTTTCAAAATTTGGTTGTAAACCCGATTTCTTATATTATTCAGGGGATTGCGAATCTTTTTCATGATAATTACGGAATATCGATTATTTTAATTACGCTATTAATTCGTCTCCTGTTAATGCCGCTTATGCTGAGACAATATCACAGGCAGCAAGAAATGAAAGAAAAGATGGAAGTTTTAAAACCGGAAATGGAAGTCATTCAAAAAAAGCTGAAAAAAGCAACGAATAAAAGTGAACAGCAAAAATTGCAGCAAGAGCTTATGGGGGTATATCAAAAACATGGTGTGAATCCATTGAACATCGGCTGTCTGCCAATTATCATTCAAATGCCGATATTAATGGGGCTCTATTATGCAATCCGTGGTTCCCATGAAATAGCATCCCACACTTTTCTCTGGTTTAATCTTGGGAAACCGGATATTTGGATTACGGCTATAGCCGGTTTGATTTATTTTCTGCAATTTAAAGTTTCACAAGCTCAACTGACGGAAGACCAGCAAAAGCAAATGAGGTTTATGGGGCTTATTTCTCCAATCATGATTGTCATGTTTTCCTTCAGTTCTCCAGCTGCCCTTCCTCTTTACTGGACAGTCGGCGGTACATTTTTAATTTTTCAAACTGTCATTAGCAGAAAACTATATGAAAGACATAAAAAAAATGTTATTTCTGATATGTAAAGTTAGAATATGCAGCGAGTAAGCGAAAGCTTATTCGCTGCATTTTTTGGTTACATTTGTCTGCTCTCCATGAGAATAATCTCCTGTCATCAAGAGAAAATATTATGGAAACATTATTTTATTTGGAGGTAATCAAATGAAGAAAACATCCCTGGCTGCAGTTGTATTTTCGCTCATTTCGCTTGTCGGGTGTGCAAATAATGATAATAATTTTAATGACACAGGCTACCGGAATCGGGATGGCGGCAATATTACGAGGATAAACGACCGGGATGCCGATGACAATCGGCCAGTACGAAATTTCACTCGAAATGTTGAAAATGAAGATGTTAATTTTAGAGGTACGAATGTTAACGACAGACCCGGGAACAATGAGGAACCGAGGATGGAGATTGCTGATACAGCAGCAGATAAAGTTGCCGCCTTGCCTGAAGTAGATCAGGCAAATGTAATCGTGACCGACAATAATGCATATGTAGCGGCTAGTTTAACAAATAGAGCTAACAGAGAATTAAGCCAAGAGACGGAAAGGAAAATTGCAGATACTGTAAAATCTGTTGATGGTGATATTGATAACGTATACGTATCTGTTAACCCAGACTTGTTTGATCGTTTTAATAATTATGCAGAGGATATTCGTCAGGGAAGACCCGTTGATGGATTCTTCGATGAATTTTCTGAAACAATCCGCCGCGTCTTTCCTACCAACCAGGAATAAGCCTAAATCTTTTACAGTCAAAATTCAGGCGGAGACATACTCCACCTAATAATGACACCATATCAGCTTCGTTAATGGAGCGTTTCCCAAAAAAAAGGATTTGTCTTTACAGTTTTCCCTTATTGGACAAATCCTTTTTTTATATTACTTGAAAGTATTCTTTGTAGTATCCGCCAATTTTTCCTGTATTATCAATGATAAAATAAAACTCGTCTGTCTCGTTTTTCACTGCGTACTCCTTATTGACAGTCAACACATGATGGACAATATATTTTTTTGCATTAGTATGGATACATTTTACTACTTTACTCGTTTCTCGTTCCTGCCATTTGTTATGATTCACTTTTTCTGCACTCCTTTTTAATGGAAATAATCTGCGATAAACTGCGGAGATTCGCTATTTCATTTGAGATCTTCATGTTAAACGGAAGTTTTCATACACCAAAAAACTTTAAGCATTTCTTCTAAACTTTGTGACAATTTTATTAAATTTTTTAAAAATTCTAATTTTCACTTTTCAAATGCAGAAAAAACCGCTACAATAGATTCAAGTTTTATTTTAAACCACAATCCGGGAGGAATGCAAAATGAAAATAATGAGTAATGAACAATTAGTCGTTTCGTATCGTGATGCATTAAAATCTGGAAAAGAAGATGAAAAGGAATGGATTCGTATTTTAAAAGGCGAAATCCAACGACGTGGTTTAAAACCGTTTAAGTAAACAGAAACTTTGAAAAGAATAGAGAGGAGCAGCCGTTTTTTTAGCGGTTGCTCCTTTTGTTTTTCCGGTTTAATTGTTCGCGATTTTCACTACTACTTTTCTTCAGCCTGTATGATGAATGGATTTTTCCATCCCAGCAAAATCTTCCTCCATATAATTTCGCACCGTTTCAGGAACAAACCGGTCTTCTTCATACAGGAAAAATTGACTTCTGTACATTTTGATTTCATCCCTGCCAATCCGGATAAAGATCCGTCCTACGATCTCTCCAAGTCGTTACCGAGCCTTTCTCTCTTACTTCTTCCAATAAGTTCAAGTCCAAATCAGCCGTTACCACCATATCATCATTAAGCTCCCCTTCTGCCAAAATACCTCTTGGAGGAAACGGAATATCATTTGGAGAAATGATTGCCGCCTGCGCAAAATTTGCACGCATAAAATCAACGCTCGGCAACGAGCCTACGGTTCCCGAAACGACGACATACACTTGATTTTCTATCGCACGTGCGTGACTGGAATAACGGACGCGGTGAAAAGCATGGCGATCATCCGTACAAGATGGACAAAAGATTACGTCCGCACCTTTTGCTTTTGCCATCCGTACTATTTCCGGAAATTCAATATCATAACAAGTTAAAATGGCAATCTTACCTTTTTCCGTTTGAAAAATTTGCAGATCACATCCCGCGGCCATATTCCACTCATGTAACTCCGTTGGAGTTATATGCAGCTTTTCCTGCACCTTTACGGTACCATCGGGAAAAAATAAATGCGCCGTATTATATAATTTCCCATTACGATTAATAACATGCGTTCCTGCAATAATATACATTCCTGTTTTTTGAGACAGCTCTGTGAACAGACGGCGGTATTCCGTTGTATAAGAAGGCAACTCATTTATTTTCAATCGGTTAATGGATAAAAGCTGTGTTGTAAAAAACTCGGGAAACAAAACAAAATCAGCGGAAAAATCCTCTGCTGTTTTCACATAATGCTCACATTGTTCAGCAAAATCTGTAAAGGAATGAATTGTCTTTAACTTATATTGAATAGCCGAGACTCTTATTTTCATTTTCTCCTACTCTCCCTTTTCCTTCTTTTGGGTGTAGCAAAACTTTGCAAAAATGCTAATTTCCAGATGATCAGTTGTTAGCATTCAGAGTAACCATGTTATAGAAAAAATCATGTGAAAATAAGATGTATTTATCTAATGTTGCTCATATAGTAATGTAACCATGCCCTTAAGGAGGACTATTTTCGATGATCCTTATTCTATGTCTGTTTCTTGCTTTCATTTTATTGGAAGAATCGATCTATTACTTTGTCAATCGTTACGTATTTGGCCCGGCAAAATGGGAAAATAAGCTGCGTAATCAAGTGAAAAAAAGCAAACGTATGAAACTTTTTTCTCCTTTTAAAGGAGTATCATTTTTCGAAAAATTATTCCTCGTTCGTAAGGAAAAATGATGAAAAATTAGCTGTTTTTTAGTTTTGATTTTGCTAAAAGTGTCAATGTCATGTCGTCCATCGGCGGATTATGCAGACCTGCACGGACATCGCGATAGAGCCGCTGTAACGGATTATTCATTGACAAGCTCTTTGCTCCGACAATGCGCATCGCCAGATCAACGATATGTATTGCACTATTCGTTACGGACATTTTCACAGCACTTAATTGCGGAAGCAACCTCTCACGATCTGTATCAGCAGCCTGATCCCATTTTTTTGCAACATCGTATAAAAACGAACGTGCTTTCATTAATTCTAATTCTATCCTTCCTATTTTCTCCTGTACATTTGGCAATTCAGCTATTGTACCCGTTATGGAATTTGGTGAATAATGCTGTGCAAAATGAACGGCTTCATTTTGTGCCGCCTGGGCAATTCCAAGATAACATGCCGGAATATGAAGCAACCAGCCGCTTGCTTTCGCTGCTTTTTTATTGATTATTTCTAACAAATGTTCTGCCGGGATACTCACATTGTTCAACAGTAAATCATGGCTTCCGGTTCCTCGCATCGCTATACTATTCCAAGTTTCTTCAATCGATACACCGTTTACCGTCCTTGGAATGAGAAAATTACCAACTTGATCCGTTGCTTCGATTGTTGCTGTTACGAAAAAATAATCTAATACCGGTGCCATCGTTGTAAAAGTCTTTCTCCCATTAATGAGCCACTGATCCCCCTTTTTGACGGCAGTTGTTGCCGGCTTTCCTCCTCTTGTCGGACTTCCGGTTACTGCTTCTGAAGCGGCACTATTGACTAATGCACCATTCATAACTTTTTCACATAAGACATGAAAAAATTTTTCATTCCACTGATGCTTCTCCGCCTCATTTTTGATTATTCCCATGTGCCATCCGATTGATAAGGCAGTTGCACCGTCCCCTTCTGCGATTTTTTCCTGGAAACGGACAAGCTCATACAAGGAGATCCCGCTTCCTCCGTATTCCCGTGGAACAGTCAAAGCCGTATAACCGCATGCTTTTAAATCCTCAATATTTGCCGTAACGAATCGATTTGTGCGATCCACTTCTTCTGCCCGTTCAAAAAACAAATTTTTTAATGTATTTAAATATGAATATCTATCTTCAAATGAAGTTGCCTTTACTAAATGCACTAAAAACTCCTCCTTTATAACATATGATATAGTATATCATCTTCTTGACTTTGCTTGAAAGAGAGAGCGATCAATGTTTAAATGGGCATACAATGAAGAGATATCCTAATCAAGCGTATGCCTGTTTCCAGTATTTCCGGCAGACCATTTAGATAGATTCGAATCTGGAA
>JAGKQJ010000167.1 GCA_017898095.1 Bacillaceae bacterium Marseille-Q3522
TAAAAGATTCTTGCATTACATTTACATTAAAATTATAATGTTACGTATCGAACAAAACTGCTAAAAGAATGCGTTTCTCTTATTAATGGTTCCGTCTCAGTAGAATTTAAAATTTCAAAAAAAGAAATATTCAAGAAAGCAGAGGGTGGAATTGAAATAGCCAGAATTCACAGAAATTCAATTTAACTACCAACTTGATTATTTTTCTGATATAATTTTAAATTCTGAATTTGCAAAAGCAAACGCTTCCTTATAAGTGTGTGTTCAATACAGAAGTCAGAAGCCGGAGGACGGTGGTCAGAAAAAATCTTCAGTAACTTGCTTCGCAAGTTTATTCTAAATCTGACTTACGGTATCCTGCTTCCTGACTCTGTTTTTATGAACATCCTCTAATAGGGGAAAAATCTTTTACAGTATTTGTTGATCAATCTAAAGGGGGAATTACACGAATGAAAAGGAAGTTTTCAATTGCGGTTATCATGCTGCTTGTCTTTAGCATCTTTTTAACTGCCTGCGGCAATAACGACAATGCCGGAGAAGGCGGCACTGCAAGAACAGAGTTAAATTACAATATTAGTACCGAACCTCCTTCCCTGCATCCGGGACTGGCTTCTGATACAACGTCGAGCTCCGTGCTGCTGCAAACATTCGAAGGTTTGACCAGAATCAATCAAGACGGCAAGCCTGAAGAAGCGATGGCGGAAGATATTCAAGTATCGGATGACCAAAAAGTGTATACATTCACACTGCGTGATGCAAGTTGGTCCAATGGCGATCCGGTGACGGCACAGGATTTTGAGTATGCATGGAAATGGGCGCTTGATCCGGCCAATAAATCAGACTATGCGTATCAATTGTACTATGTCGCAGGTGCAGAGGATGCCAATTTAAACGGCGGTTCCATGGATAATGTCGGCGTTAAAGCTATCGATGACAAGACATTAGAGGTTACCTTGGTAAACCCGACACCGTTCTTCTTAGAGTTAACAGCGTTTTATACTTATTTCCCGGTCAACAGCAAAATTGCCGAGGCAAATCCTGATTGGGCGAACGATGCCGGTGAAAACTATACATCAAACGGACCGTTCAAAATGGTAACCTGGGAACATAACAGTGAAATTGTGTTGGAAAAAAATGAAGGGTATTGGGATGCAGAAGCTGTTAAATTAGAAAAAATTAATATGGCAATGATCAATGATTCCAATACAGAATTGTCCAGCTTTGAAAATGGCGAGTTGGATTGGGCCGGTAAACCAAACGGCACCTTGCCGATTGATGCCATGCAGGCATTAAAAGACGAAGGCAGACTGCATGTTGAACCATATGCCGGAATTTACAAGTACAAATTTAATACGACTGCAGAACCATTCAATAATGAAAATATTCGTAAAGCATTTGCTTATGCAATTGACCGCCAGAATATAATTGACAACATTACACAAGGTGAAGAGCTTCCGGCTATGGCACTTGTTCCGCCGACAATGTTCCCGGAAAATGAAGAAGGCTACTTCAAAGACAATGATGTTGAAACGGCAAAAGAACTATTACAACAAGGCTTGGAAGAGCTTGGCTATAGTGATGTTTCCGAGCTGCCGCCGATCACGCTGTCCTATAACACGGATGATACCCATGCGGCGATTGCCCAAGCAATTCAAGATATGTGGCGTACCAATCTTGGCGTAGAAGTATCACTTGAAAACAGCGAATGGCAAGTATACCTTGACCAGTTAAGTAATTTAGATTACCAGGTTGCCCGTCTTGGCTGGGCAGGGGATTTCAATGATGCGATCAACTTCCTTGAACTTTATCGTGACGCAAATGGCGGGAATAATGATACCGGATGGGAAAATCCTGAATTTAAAGAACTGCTGCAACAATCTGCAACAGAATCCGATCCGGAAGCACGCCAGCAATTGTTGAAAGATGCAGAAGCGATCTTCATGGATGAAATGCCTGCGGCACCAATATACTTTAATACAAATACATGGGTACAAAATGAAAGTCTAAAGGGCGTTGCCATGTCCGGCTTAGGAGATGTTCAATTTAAATGGGCCTATTTTGACGAAGAATAAATAGGAGACGAAGGATCGAGGTAAAAAATATAGAACCTGAAGGCAGAGGCCAAAATTAGGACTTTTAGAAACCCGGATGTTCTGAGGTAAGAAGTGAGAGGTAAGAGGTGGGACTGACAGAAACATGCATGGTATGTTTTTCGCAGGATCCCAACCTCTCATCTCCCATTTTTCATGTGGGTGTTAATAGGGGAGGCACTTGTTTTCCTCTTCAAAAATTGTTATATGATGAGGCAAAAAGAAACTCACTTCGTAAGTTTTTTCGGGAAATCAGTCGTCCCGCCTCCCGCTTCGCTTTTTTACCTCGCTTTTCTGATTGCAACCCAATTAAATTGGAGGTGGATAATAATGGTAAAATATTTAGGGAAACGTATCTTATTTATGCTTGTTTCATTATTCCTCATCATTACGGCAACTTTTTTTCTGATGCGCCTTGCACCTGGAAATCCGTTTGCGAGTGAAAGAAATGTTCCGCCGGAAATTGAGGCAAATTTAAACGCTCATTATGGTTTGGACAGGCCTTGGTACGTTCAATATACGGATTATTTATTGAGAGTAGTAAAATGGGATTTTGGCCCTTCCTTTAAATACGAAAGCCAATCCGTAAACGATATAATTAACGACGGCTTTCCAATTTCCTTATTATTGGGACTTGAAGCGATCTGTATCGCAATTGCCTTTGGAGTCATTTTAGGTGTTATTGCAGCGTTAAGGCATAATAAATGGGAAGATTACGGAGCAATGGTTATTGCTGTTTTTGGTATTTCTGTGCCATCTTTTATTATGGCAACTTTTTTACAATATTTTTTAGCGATTAAAACCGGATGGTTTCCGGTTGCCCGTTGGGAATCATTTGTGCACACGATTCTCCCGGCTCTTTCCCTTGCAGCCACACCAATGGCATATATCGCGCGCTTAACCCGTTCAAGTATGCTGGAGGTATTAAGCAATGATTATATCAAAACGGCGAAGTCAAAAGGGTTAAATGAATGGGCAATTACCATTAAACATACAATCCGCAATGCGATGCTCCCGGTTGTTTCTTATATGGGACCTTTATCAGCAGCTATTATTACCGGAAGCTTTGTTGTGGAAAATATTTTTGCGATTCCGGGATTAGGAACGCATTTTGTGACAAGTATTACAAACCGGGATTATACCGTTATTATGGGAGTTACTGTTTTTTACAGTATTTTACTGTTGCTTTCTGTTCTGCTTGTCGACATTATTTATGGATTAATTGATCCTAGGATTAAACTTGCCGGCGGGAAGAAGGGGGCGTAACAATGGAGCAAACGACAAAAGACCGCTTTAAAGTTGTTGGTCCGCGATTAGAAGATGCGGAAACTATCTCAAAACCAAGTTTATCTTTTTGGAAAGATGTATTTATCCGTTTCCGCAAAAATAAACTGGCGTTATTTGGTGTTGTTTTGCTGGTGATTCTCGTTATCATGGCAATTTTCGGTCCTTATTTAAACGATTTTGATTATCGAACAACTGAGTTAACAAATAAAAATCAGCCGCCATCCTCTGTGCATTGGTTTGGCACTGATGATTTAGGGCGGGACGTCTTTACACGGACATGGCAGGGAGCAAGGATATCCCTATTTATCGGAGTCGCTGCCGCATTCATTGATTTAATTATCGGTGTATTATGGGGCGGAATCGCCGGTTATAAAGGCGGGCGTGTTGATGAAATTTTAATGCGGATTGCCGATATCCTTTACGGCGTACCTTATTTATTGCTTGTCATCATACTGATGGTAGTGTTAGGACCTAAGCTTAGTACTATGATTCTCGCAATGACGATTACAGGATGGATAAATATGGCGAGAATTGTCCGCGGACAAGTACTTTCCCTAAAAAATCAGGAATATATTCTTGCTTCAAGAACATTGGGAGCCGGGATGACACGAATTATGAGTAAACATTTAATTCCTAATTCGATGGGGCCAATATTAGTAACATTGACATTGACGATTCCGACAGCCATTTTTACTGAATCCTTCTTAAGTTATTTAGGATTAGGATTGACCCCTCCATTAGCCAGTTGGGGAACGATGGCGTCTGAAGGCTTGACTGCCCTTCGTTATTACCCGTGGCGTTTATTTTTCCCGGCAACGTTTATCTGTTTAACGATATTTGCCTTTAATGTTATTGGCGATGGATTGCGGGATGCATTAGACCCGAGATTAAGGAAATGAGGAGTGAGAATATGGACAAATTGCTTGAAGTAAAGGATTTAAGCGTCTCTTTCCACGTATATGGCGGAGAAGTTCAGGCTGTCCGCGGCGTTTCCTTTGATCTGTATAAAGGGGAAACCCTTGCCATCGTCGGAGAGTCGGGCTCAGGAAAAAGTGTTACAGCGCAAACATTGATGAAGTTAATCCCAATGCCACCCGGAAGAATTACCGGTGGTCAAATTTTATTTAACGGAAAAAACATTGTTCCATATAAAGAGAAAAAAATGCAAAAAATCCGCGGCAAAGAAATGAGTATGATTTTTCAGGATCCGATGACTTCATTAAATCCAACAATGCGTGTTGGAAATCAAATAATGGAAGTGTTGCTAAAGCATCACGATATGAGTGCATCTGCTGCTAAAGCGAAAGCGGTGGAGCTCCTCCATTTAGTTGGTATCGCTATGCCTGAAAGACGTGTCAATCAATATCCTCATGAATTTTCCGGTGGAATGAGACAAAGAGCGATGATCGCGATTGCGTTAGCTGCTGATCCTGAGCTGCTTATCGCAGATGAACCGACTACGGCATTAGACGTAACGATACAGGCGCAAATTCTTGAATTAATGAAAGATTTGCAAAAAAAAATGAATACGTCGATCATTTTTATTACACACGATTTGGGTGTCGTTGCCAATGTCGCAGACCGGGTTGCTGTCATGTACGCAGGAAAAATTGTGGAAATAGGGACCGTCGATGAAATCTTTTATGATCCGCGTCACCCGTATACGTGGGGACTGCTTGCCTCGATGCCGAGTCTCGGCAACTCCGCACAAACGGAATTGGCTGCGATTCCGGGAACGCCGCCTGATTTAACGAATCCGCCAAAAGGGGATGCTTTTGCTGCAAGAAATCAATATGCCTTGCAAATTGATTATGAAATGGAACCGCCAATGTTTCAAATCTCTGAAACACATTTTGCGAGAACATGGCTGCTGCACCCGGATGCCCCGAAAATTGAACCGCCTGAAGCTGTGAAGAAGCGTATCAGGACGTTAACCTCTAACTTTGCTGCTCCAGTATTAGTAAAAGGAGGGGAATGAAGTGGCGGAAAAATTACTGGAAATAAAAAATTTGAAACAGTATTTTCGTGTTGGCGGCAGCAATGTCGTAAAAGCAGTAGACGACATCAGCTTTGATATCTATAAAGGAGAAACGTTAGGGCTCGTCGGAGAATCCGGCTGCGGCAAATCAACAACCGGACGGACGATTATTCGCTTATATAATGCTACCGGCGGCAAAGTCCTGTTTAATGGTGTTGACGTTCATGGAAAGAAATCCAATTCGGAATTAAAGACGTTACATCGGAAAATGCAAATGATTTTTCAGGATCCGTACGCGTCCTTAAATCCGCGGATGACAGTAGCGGACATTATTGCCGAAGGCATTGATATTCACCATCTTGCCAGGAATCACAAGGAGCGGATGGAAAAAGTATATGATCTTTTAAGAACAGTCGGTTTAAATAAAGAACATGCGAACCGTTATCCGCATGAATTTTCCGGAGGTCAGAGACAACGGATTGGTATCGCCCGGGCGTTGGCAGTTGATCCTGATTTTATTATCGCTGATGAACCGATCTCTGCTCTTGATGTATCGATCCAGGCGCAAGTGGTAAATTTATTGAAAAAATTACAGCGGGAAAAAGGGCTGACCTATTTATTTATTGCCCATGATTTATCGATGGTCAAGTATATCAGTGACCGTATCGGTGTCATGTACTTCGGTAAACTGGTCGAAATTGCCCCTGCAGAAGATTTATATCAGAATCCGATGCATCCGTATACGCAATCGCTTCTGTCAGCAATTCCGTTACCTGATCCGGAAACGGAAAGGACGCGCAAACGGATCATTTATGATCCGAAAGACCATGCATTTGAGCCAAATGAAAAAGTAGAAATGCGTGAAATAGCACCGGGACATTTTGTTCTTTGCTCCGAGAAGGAATATGTTCAGTACAAAGTTGCTTATAAAAAATGAGAAAAAACGATCTCAACAACTGAGATCGTTTTTTTGACAATAATTTTCACGCAGTCTTTTTTATTATTTGCGCATAATATTATTAAGGCTTCTGGAAAGGAGAGTGCATGTTTGAGAATTAAAGTGATTCCATCATGGGACGGGAATTGATAAACAGTTAGATACATAAAATGAGTGTGAGTCTGATTATATATCGGGAAAAGATAAAAAAACTAGATGTATTTCTGTTAATAATACAATATAATGAATGAAAGGGGATTTCTTATGTTACAGGTAAAAAGAATCACTGCTTTAACGATACTATTCTGCTTTCTGAATGCTCTGCAGATTATAAGAACCGAAGCTGCAGTTGAAGTGAGAAATTTAACGGACCGGACTTTTTATCATCATATGAAATTATTTTCTACTTCCTTTCCCCGTTTTTTGTATAATTCAGGCTACGATTTTACTTATCCTGATGCAGTCAGAGGAATTTATGTTACCGGACATTCTGCAGGCGGCGCCAAATTTCAATCATTATTACAATTAATTGATGAAACAGATTTAAATGCAATGGTTATTGATATTAAGGATGATTGGGGCTATTTAACTTATGTTCCGGATAAATCTTCAAATTTTTCATCAATCGGGAGGCCTTATATAAAAAATACAGAAGCAATGATGAAGACGTTGGAGGAAAAGAGTATATATCCAATCGCACGCATTGTTGTATTTAAAGATTCTGTTTTAGCGAACAAAAAACCGGAACTCTCTTTTCAAGACGGTGAAAAAGTTTGGACAAATAAAAGTGGAGATGCCTTTGTTAATCCATTTATAAAAGAAGTCTGGGATTATAATGTCAATATTGCCATTGAAGCGGCAAAAATGGGTTTTCAAGAAATCCAGTTTGATTACGTCCGTTTCCCTGAAGGATTCGAAACATGGGACAAGATTTTACACTATTCTAAAGGAGAATACGTTAATAAAAACTTGGATGACGCTCAAAAACGTGTTGCAGCAGTAACGGATTTTGTCCAATATGCAAAAGAAAAATTAAAATCATACAATGTAAAAGTATCCGTAGATATATTTGGTTATTCGGCAACATTGCCGGAAGCACCGGGAATAGGTCAGAATTTCACAAAAATAGCCAAAAATGTTGATGTGATCTCCTCGATGATTTATCCAAGCCACTGGACATCGTATTTTCAAATTGCCAAGCCGGATCTGGAACCATACAGACTTGTCAGTGAGTACATGAAGGTGGAAAAAGGAAAATTAGCAGCGATTGACAACCCGCCTGTGTCAAGACCGTGGCTCCAGGATTTCACAGCATTATGGCTTGGAAAAGGGAATTATTTAGTGTACGGGAAACAAGAGATAGAAGCGCAAATAAAAGCGCTGCAAGATCACGGGGTAAAGGAATTTTTATTATGGAATGCAGGAAACACCTATTCGCCGGGTGTTGATTATACACCACAGTAAAAAGCATGATCAGTACGCACAGTCTTTGTGTAAGAAAGGAGAAAAACTGCTTCTAAAGAAAGACAGCATATAGTATATGTTTTTAGCAGCAGTAACTTATGCATTGGTATGAAAAATTAAAAGATTACTTTCCAAAGGAAGAGATGAAATCACAGGATCATATGGAAGCCTTATTAAAAGATTTTCCTGATGTCTATCATAAAGACGAAGGAGAACACCATGTGATGGTATATGTGGAGTTCGAAACATTTGTTTTTATCGATTACTTATTTGTTTCCCGCCAGTCACGCGGAAAAGGACTTGGTCATCAATTAATCCAAAAATTAAAAGCGAAAGGCAAGCCGATTATTCTCGAAGTTGAACCACTTGATTATAAGGAAAGCGATACAGAAAAACGGCTGCGCTTTTACAAAAGAGAAGGATTTAAGCATGCCCGGTCAATTGGATACCGCAGACGTTCCTTATCCACAAAGCAAATAACTCCGATGGAAATCTTATACTGGTCGCCTTCCCACGGTTCGGAAGCAATGATCTATGATGCAATAAAAAAGACGTACATTGATATTCATACTTATAAAGACGTACATCTATACGGGGAAGCATATGAACATGTTGATGAGGTGGTAACGTTTCATCATGAAAATAATAAAAAAAATATGCTGGAAGAAATCTAAACATAATAGTGAAGCTAAAT
>JAGKQJ010000168.1 GCA_017898095.1 Bacillaceae bacterium Marseille-Q3522
TTCTTTACGTTTTTTACTTTTTTTCATTATTTTTATCTTCATAATCCAATAATGGGCTAAAAAAAGCAAGACTGCATTTTCATTCTACTTTAATTTTGTGATTCATGTCCTCTTTCTTTCCAAAATTTCTCGCTTCTTTTGCTAATGCTTTATCCTCTATTCTCCGATTTTATTGGCTATATTCTAGAATAATTCAGACTTGTCCCGTTAAAAGGAAAAGCCTTTAAACAGCTCTGAAAAAAATTTTTAAAAAAACATAAAAAAAAAGCAGGATTTTAAATGATGGTGTCGAAATGATTATATGCAAAAAAAATGAAAGGCAGTGATAAGATGTGAGTTCCATTGAACAGTTTGCTGATCATATCATAAGGGATGCAGTGAAAAGTTATGCGTCCGACATTCATATTATCCCCAGAATAAGGGACACGCTTATACAGTTCCGAATTGCCAATCGTATTCTTCCCCGGTTCACCCTTTCAACAGGAGAATGCGACAAATTAATTTCCCACTTTAAGTTTTCCGCATCAATGGACATTGGCGAACGAAGGCGTCCGCAAAATGGCGCTTTTACTTGCAAGATCAACGGTCAAATCATTCATCTCCGCTTATCGACACTTCCGTCAAGTTACAGTGAAAGCCTGGTAATCCGCGTTCTGCCTTCTGACCCTGCACAATTTTTTATTAAAAATCTTTCGTTATTTCCACAGGATACGTGTAAATTAATGGCGCTTTTAAAACATGCACACGGACTTATTCTCCTAACCGGACCGACCGGCAGCGGCAAATCCACAACCTTATATTCTCTTATCCATGAATCAAGCCATTTGTTGCAACGAAACATTATAACACTCGAGGATCCGATTGAGATTCAAGATGAGCGTATTTTACAAATTCAAGTGAATGAAAAGGCTGGAGTTTCCTATGCTTCCGGTTTAAAAGCGATATTGCGTCACGACCCCGATTTAATTATTCTTGGGGAAATCCGTGATGACGAAACTGCAAAAATAGCGGTACGGGCATCCTTGACAGGTCATTTAGTGCTGTCTACCATGCATGCACAAGATGCAAAAGGTGCCATTTACCGGCTTCTGGAGTTTGGGGTTCCTGCTGTTGAATTAAAACAAACATTGATTGCCGTAACCGCGCAAAGACTCGTAGAAATTAAATGTCCATTTTGCAAAACAGATTGTTCCCCTTATTGTTATAAAAACCGGAAACGGAAAAGGGGCAGCGTCTTCGAAATGTTGTCCGGTAAACCGCTCTCTGCAGCTATTGCGGAAGCGGAAGGAACACAAGGATTAAATTATTATTATCCCACACTGAAAACGATATTAAGAAAAGCTGTTGCCCTGGGATATATTCGTACAGCTGAATACGAACGCTGGGTGCCGGAAAATGAATAGAAAACGAACCTGGACTTATAAAGAGCAGGCGATCTTCTTTAAACGGCTTGGCGAATTGCTGGCGCGCGGATATCCTTTAGCGGAAAGTCTTGAAACGCTTATGTACTACCTGCCAAAGAAACATAAAGCGGATATTAAACATTGTCTGGCAGCGCTTTACGGCGGATTGCCATTTCACGAAACACTTGAGGAGCTTCATTTTCATCCTTATTTAATCGGGTATATCTTTTTCGCTGAAAAGCACGGCAGTCTGATTACTGCCTGCCGGGATGGAAGTAAGATGATGTTCATGAGAGAGGAAAGCAGACAAAAATTAAAAAAAATACTGTTGTACCCTCTATTCCTTATTCTGTTGACCCTCTTTTTATTGTCTTTTGTTTATCAAATTTTGTTGCCGCGATTTTTAGATTTATTTCAGACCTTTGACTTAGAAGCATCGTTCTTTATGAAGCTTATCCTCAGTGTCGGAACGGCGGCACCTGTTTTTCTCTATATCATTTTAGTGTCAGTCAGCTTATGTATCTGCTATGCCTGGTTTTTTTTCCGGAAAAAAACGGCTATGGAGCAAAAAGCTTTGCTTGCCTCTCTTCCATTTATAGGTTCTTTCTTCCGTATTTACAACACCCATTACTTCTCGATGCAATTCAGTTATTTATTAGCAGCAGGCTTCTCAATTTTCGAAGTTCTTCAGCTTTTTTCCAAAAGTCATTACCCCTTCTTTCAACAAATCGGTTCCGAATTACAAAAGCAGTTATTAGCTGGGGGAAAACTGGAACATTTTCTACAGCAGTACAATTTTTTTGAAAAAGAAATTTCCCAAATCGTGAAACACGGACAGCACAATGGCAAATTAGATGAAGAACTTCTCTTTTATGGAAGGTATTGTTTTCGTAAATTGGAAGAAAAAATCGAGAAAACGGTAAAAACAACGCAACCATGCTTATACTTCATGATTGGAATACTAATTGTTTCTATTTATTTAGCGATTTTGCTTCCAATGTTTCAAATGCTGGAAGGCTTTTAAGAGGAATCTCCGCTTCTCCTGATAGGAAAAATCCCGCGTTCAAACTTCAATAAATCCAAAATTTGAAAGGAGTATTTCAATGCTTAAAAATAATAAAGGATTTACTCTAGTAGAAATGTTAATCGTTCTTCTCATTATCTCTGTATTATTAGCGATCTCTATTCCTAACGTTACTAAGCACAACTCGACGATAAATGAAAAAGGCTGTGAAGCTTACGTAAAGATGGTTCAAACGCAAGTGTTTGCATATGAAATGGATCTGGGCAGGCTTCCAGAGTCCATTTCCGAATTAGCCGGTGCAGGATATTTAAAAGAAAATGAAACAACTTGTCCAAATGGAAAGGCGCTGACCATTTCCAGTGAAGGAATAGTCACTGTGGTTGAAAATTAGCATGATGAAAAATGAGCAAGGTTTTACATTAAGTGAATCATTGATTGTATTAAGTATTGTACTGCTGATTGCCTCTGTATCGGTCATGCAGATCAAAATCCAGACTGAACAAATCGAAGCGCAAATTTTTTTCACACAATTGAAAGGAGATATCCTTTACGCTCAGCAATATGCCATTTCTCACCGAAAAACAGTTTATATGCAAATTCACGCTAAAGAACATTATTATGTTTGCCAGGCCGGGTTTAGTGGGAAAAAGCTCACAAAACGCTATTACTCAGAAAACATATCCATCCAAAGAGCAACCATGCCGCTGTCTTTCAGCTTTTCTGCCAGCGGGAATATAAATACCTTCGGTATTCTCTATCTTACCATTCATGACGAAGCCTATAACATTATCTTTCAACTTGGTAAGGGACGGTTTTATTATGAAAAAATTTAAGAACGGTTTTTTCATCAGTGACCTTCTTTTATCAATTGCAGCATGGATTATTATTGCCGGTATTTTTCTTCCCTTTGTTGCTCATCTGCAAATCGATGCCTTAAACCGAAAATATGAGGAGCAGGCAATAAAAATTTTATATGAATCATTGCAAACTTCCGTTATCAGGAAAACAGCTGGAGAAACAACAGTAATAGAAAAAACAGGTAAACCATATCTTCTTACATGGAATGGGGAGGAGGTTTGTGTTTCCTATGAAGATTTTTCACAAAAAGCGAGAAAGTTTTGTGACATTTGGCGATGAAAAAGCTTTTACCCTTTTGGAAGTATGTTATGCACTGTCGATCTTTTGCTTGTTTGCTGCCGTCCTTCCGCTTACCTTCAGGATTCTTTATCAAGATGATATAATGGCAAAACATCTCCAGAAAATGGAATGGAATGTATTCTCCGGCCAATTAAAAAAAGAAGTACGCTTATGTTCGACACTTTCCGTTGATCATAAGCGGCTTACTTTAATAAATGAGGACGGCAGTATTGTAACCTATGAAAAGTATCAGGATAAAGTCAGGAGAAAAGTGAACGGAACTGGACATGAAATTGCATTACAAAATATTAATTCCTTAGAATTCACGGCATTTCACGGAGGTATTCAGATTACCGTAACCGACCACTATCAGCAAAATTTTGAAAGTAAAATTTGGAGTTATATCGCAGATTAAAGAGCAGTAACCGCCAAAAAGAGAGATTTCACTACTTCAGTATAGGATAGACTCGCGGTATTTAAAACATAGAAATAAATTCATACATTTGGATGAAGTGCTATTTGGTAGTAATGAAATATTAAGAATACATGAGTATTCGGGAGAAAATTAAACTTTATTGTGGGAGTGGAAAACCGTGCTGAAAAATGAAAAAGGCTTTCTCTACCCGGCCACGTATGTCCTTCTTATCTTAGCGTCTGCTATCCTTATTATTCATTTAGAGCAGTCGCTGACTGAAAGAAAAATGTTAACAGAAACAACCAATCTGCTGCGTCAAGAGTACAGCTTTTTGAGTGCTCTTAAGCAAATGGAAGATTTTCTAAAAAAGGATGAACATGCCGACGGTACAGGAATATTTTATTTTAAAGACAGTAATGTCCGTTACACGATTCGTGATTGGCAACCCGGCATCTTGCAAATCACTTTTTTATATAACAGCAAAACACAGACAAATTTAAGGTCATATGCCTACTACGATACTTCCGCAAATAAAATGATTAGCTGGGGAGAAACACAATGAACCCGTTTCTGGAATCAATCCTTACTCAAGCTGATTTAAAATGTCCGGATTGTACAGTATAATAATAAGGTGAGCTTACGCTCTAGCAAGGTAATACAATCCGGTACCAAATACCTATTATTATATTTGTAATCAAGATTGACAATATAAATATACTGTTATAGTGTATAATTATTAGTTTTGCAAATTCCCCCCATTATAATTTTTTATACTCCTTCCCTAATAACAGGGAAGGATCTTTTTTTGTAACCTGTCGTTCACTGTGAAATAAAGTAATGAAAGAAGAAACTTATTCCGGAAAACCGTGAAGGAATGGATTATTGTCCATTTCCTCAGCAATTGTCGTTGTTGGACCATGTCCGGGAAGGACAAACGTTTCTTCAGGTAATGAAAGCAGTCGTTTATGAATGCTTGTTAATAATTGCTTTGTATTTCCGCCAGGTAAATCCGTTCTGCCGATACTGCCATTAAATAATGCATCTCCGGAAACGACAATCCCCTCTTGAAAATAAAATGAGACTCCTCCGGGAGAATGTCCGGGAGTACATTTTACAGAAAAGGAAAAATCACCAATCTCCATATCTTTTTCTTCTGTAAAATAATAATCTGCTGTTCTTGCTGTTATAGTGCCCATTTGAAAATATTGCGAGCCATTTAAAGCCGGGTTTATCAGCCATTCCGCTTCTTTTTCGTGGACATATACATTTACTTGAAATGCTTCGCGGATAACATCCACTGCCCCGATATGGTCAAAATGCGCATGAGTTAATAAAATAGCTTGCGGTTTCAGGCCTTCTTGGTAAATAATATTGATTAATTTTTCACCTTCAGCTCCAGGGTCTGCAATTAAACAGGTTTGATCCTTTATGAGTAAATAACAATTTGTCTGTAACGGTCCTAAGGGAATTTGTTTCCATTTCATTGATCCTGCCTCCAAATATTGAATTTTCCGTTTATACGTGAACTCTATTCTTATTTTACACGATTTCACATCCGTAACAAAGCATAGGGAAAGGATTCGTCCATATCTGTGAGTCAACTTAAATTGCAAGTTTTATGTTGACTGAAAAATGTTAAGAAGGATTCTCGACAAAAGATGAAAAAAACGTTAAGATAAAAGAAATATGTAAACGCTATTATTATATAAAGGGGAATAATGATGGGAACGGTAATTATTTTTGGATTGATTAGTTTACTGGGAGGATTAGCAGCGGTCACTTCTTTTAAAAACAAAAATATCATTGGATTTTTATTTGCATTCGGGACATTTTCAGTCTTTGGTTTTTTTACAGTTATGACGATTTTACACAACGGCTATCCGGCTGCATAGTGTAAAAAAAACGGAGGGTAAATGAGCAATTATCCTCCGTTTTTTTCATCAACAATCGGAATCATTTCCTTCGTTTTTAAATCGATTATTGTTTCAAAAGTAAATCCGTACAAGCATGAATTTCCATCTGGAGAACAGCTTAGCGGTTTATTTTCCAGACCCTCAGCTAAAACTTCCACTTTCTTTGTTTTCACATCATATTTAATTAATTCAAACGTATCTGTACTATTATATGGACGAAATGTAAGAAAGGACCCATCACTTGCAAGATATTCGGAGTAAGGAACCAGCCAGTCCGAAATCCGGGCTAACAGGGGCATTTGCAAGCTGCTGACTTCCTGTAAGTCATCATTATAAAATGTGTAAATGGCATTTCGATTCTGTCCTTCTTCAACTGTTATTGCTAAAAGAAGATTTTTAAAAGTAATTACCTGATATACCTTTGGAAAAAGAACGGTTCCATTTTTGTCATTAATCGATTTTTTCATTAACGGAGCATATAAAGACGGATTCTCTTCTTTCCAGTCTAAATATACAACCGTATCTTTACTTTGCCAATAAGAAAAGGGTTGAAGACCATCTATCTCCGTAAATTGATTATCATTAATCGTAAATAAATAGGTGGTTGCTTCCCAGTCTTTAGAAAAGGTCGCAAGAATTACTTCGTTCTCATCATACATATTCCACTGTACAGCATGGTCAAAAGCAGAAAAGGTCCGTGACAGTTTGGTACTGCCATCCCGGTTTATAATTGTAAATTCACTTTCATCCAATGAATAATTAGAAATAATGATAAGCTGCTTTTTCGATGGGCTTATATATACGGAAGCAATAGGTGTTTTACTTTCAAAAAGCCTCGCTTTTTTCCCCGTGAGCAGATTGTATTGATACACTGCAGATTGTTGCTGCTTATCTGTTACATATATGATTGTGTTATTATCTAACCATCCTACTATGCGTTGAAATTGCTCATCGTCAATCTTTATCGGGATATATGGCCGTTTTAAAGCAAAAGGCTGCAATGGACGAATAAAATCTTTACGGAGAGAATGCAGTTCCATTTTATCCAATGATGTACAGCCGGCCAAAAATAGAATCGAGAGCAAAAATAAATAATAACGCTTTTGACCAATAGTCAAACTATTTCTCACCCCCTTTTCTTTTATTATACCTGTGATTTGCAATTATGGAATGCCGGATTAATAAAAAATGCAAACAAATTTTACCTTCAAATGGAGGAACTGAGAAACCCGATATTAAAAATTGTTAACATAAAACAAAAAAGCCTCAGAAGCTGCGGGCATTCTGAGACTTATTTTTTCAAAGTAGCGGGTAATTTTTTCATCTTCAACAAGCGACGAGAAATTTAACCATTTTCGTAAAGGAATAAACGAACCAAATTACTCAGTTTTGTGCTGTTCCTGGTTTTTGTTGTAAAATCGCAGTAAATCTCCAGTGATGATTTTATCAGAATATTCGAGTTCCGTATCTGCTTTATCAATATAAGGTTCGCAAACTTTTACATCTATTTGCTCCCCAGTTGCTTTATCATAACACATTTCCCTTGTATACACATAATTCTCTGTAATAAAACTGCCGTCACGTAATACCGTAAAATTCGATTTTTCTTTTGAGAACAGGTCTTCACCGAATTCAATATACTGTTTTGTATCAATTCCCAGTAAATGAAGAATGGTTGGTTTAACATCCACCTGACCCGAAACAGTAGAAATGGTTTTTCCTTCCTGTCCCGGAATATGAATAATAAGCGGTACACGCTGCAATTGTGTGCTGACAAACGGAGTTACTTCTTCTCCAAGAAATTGACTCATTGCTTTATTATGGTTCTCCGAAATTCCGTAATGATCCCCATATAAAACGATAACAGAATTATCATAAAGACCTGTTTCTTTCAGCCGCTCGATAAAATGCTTTAATGCTTCATCCGTATAGCGAACCGTCGGGAAATATTTATTTAAAGTATTGGAATCCGAATTATATGGTTCAATAAAACGATCTTCCTCATCCAATTCAAACGGAAAATGGTTCGTTAACGTAATAAACTTTGCATAAAACGGTTTCGGCATCTCCAGAAGATGGTCAATCGATTGTTCAAAGAAATCTACATCTTTTAAGCCCCAGCCGATCGAATTTTCTTCATTTACCTCATAGTCATTGACATCGTAAAAGCGCTGATAGCCGAATGCTTTGTACATAATATCCCTGTTCCAGAAGCTCTTATTATTAGCGTGCAGCGCTGCGGTAAAATACCCTTCATTATTTAAAATTTCAGGTGATGCACTTAGTTCATTCCCGGAATGTGTAAAAAAAACTGCCCCCCGGCTTAACGGGTAAAGGGAATTTTCAATAAGAAATTCTGAATCAGAAGTTTTTCCAAGACCGGTTTGATGATAAAAATTCTCAAAATAATAACTTTCTTTAATAAAATCATTTAAAAACGGTGTAATTTCCTCTCCATTTACCGTCTTATTAATAACAAAGTTTTGCAATGATTCCATTGATACTAAAATAACATTTTTCCCTTTTGCGATTCCAAACAT
>JAGKQJ010000169.1 GCA_017898095.1 Bacillaceae bacterium Marseille-Q3522
GTTAAACAGGGATATTTTCTGAGGTTTTCTCCTGAAAATATTATTAATCGTAAAAACACTTTGGGAGTTATTTAATTTTCATGATAGAAAAGCTGAAGAAGAATAATCAATCGAAGTAAGAAGAATCCATTGTCCCAGAAGGTATTAGCATGTTTTTTTCTGGGACAATGTTTTTGAAGAAAACGTACCACTTAACCAACCGTTAGAAAATGTTTATGTAATAATCAACAATGTATTTTCTAATTTCCAAGTTAAAATACAAAAATGTAATATTTCCTTATTCAATAAAGCACCGAAAGGCCCCTGCTATCGACCACTTTTTACTTGCCTCTCTTACTTGATTCTCTAAATATCTAAAAAAATCATTGTAGGATTCCAAAAATATTTTCCCTTCTAAAAAGAGCAACCATAAGGAGTATTCAATGTAAATCCAATCATATATCCAATCCTGTACATTTACTTTGATTTGGTCAAATACATTACTCGACTGGAAACAAGGAAAACTTTTTTTACTTAAGATTTCCTCTATTTGCTCAAACGAATTATGTTCAGAAATCATTTTTAATACAGTGTTAAAACAATTTGTATATGGTTCTTCTTGAGTATAGAGTGAGTACTGGAACCGCAGAAAGTCCAGCAATTGTTCCGATATGATCTTATCCTTTAATGAAAATACAAACTCATCTTCCGTTTCACTTTGATCATATAAAGACATGTCCATTTCCTTATTTAGAGCTTCGATCACTTTTTCTAACGTAGTGTTTAATTTATTTATTCTATCCTTTTTAACAAAAATCCGATTACAGATGCCCATTTGTAAATATTGTCCCATTTCATATTCCTCCTATTTAATTGGTAGAGTAAGCCTGCTTAAGGGTTTTACTTGAACCACATTATGATCCTCCTGTTTTTACGAATGGATTCAAGGAGTGTACTCTGGGTTAAAAAAGGAAACTGCATTTTAAATCTTACATATGAAAAATATCTTAAGTGCGGTAATTTTCACCCCTATACACCTAAAATAAGCGCTTACAGTAAAAATTATAATTTATGGATATTATTGACTTCTCAATTACGAGAGCCTACTTTATTATAACATAGTTATATTTACCTAGTATAAAAATCATGGACTAACGAAATAACTTATTTAAATTAGATGTTAATTCAGATTCTTCAACCCTATGATGATAAAGGCTCAAATTTTAAAGCTACAATCTTTAAAAAAAAGAAACTGTCCCAATACTTACACTAATTAGAAACAGTCTCTATTTGTCTTCTTACCTAATCACTTAAATCAAGTGTTTTTCTCAAAACGCCTTTAAAAAGCCCATTTTTTTAAGCTTTTTTTCTTTTTTGAAGTACAAGAAAGCTTATGCCTGCAGCTAGAAATATTATTCCACCAAGCATAGCATCCAAGTTAATGTCATTGCTGCTGTTTGCGGAAGTTCGTTACTGGAGTTTTCATTTTCTGAGCCGGAATTACCCTCAGATACTTTAGAACCTTTATTGTTCTCTTTTTCAGCGTTTGATCCTGTTGTATCATTTGTATTTGAGCCATTATCATTAGAATATTTTGTATCATCTGTTTTTGTGCCATTACCATCAGAATATTTTGTATCATTTTTTGCATTTACAACAACAACACGTTATACAGACGTTATATTTCCAGCTGCATCCACAATCGTATAGGTTAACGTAAAGGAACCAACAGTATCCGTTTGTACCTATCCGGAAACAGTAACTTTATCAGTTAAATCACCGTCCGCATTATCGGTCGCTTTGTAACCAGGTTCGTGGAATTCATATGGAAGGTTTCTTAAGTGCAAAATTTTTTCACACTTTTTTCTGCATGTGCATAGAATGCCTTGTAGCTTTGGCAAAAGTAATCAGGTTCAGATGAATTAATTGTATTCCAAATTCGATTCCGCGGACATCCTCCGTGACAATGAGTAAAAAACTCACATTTACTACATATATTTGAGACGGATGATTTCATCTCAGAAAAGGATTTATATCTTTCGTTATATAGCATGGATTTCAATGTATCCGTTTCTATGTTTCCCAGTTTGTAATCATCACTGATATAAAAGTCACAAGGAAACACGTCACCATTGGATTCTATTACAAGTGTGGCAGAACATTTCTTTGCAAAAAAACAAATTTGCGATTTGTTTCCTTCACACATCGATAGAAAATTATTAAAATGGTGGATATTTATATTAAAATTATCATCATTCCATTTATCAAATGCTTGACATAAAAACTTTCCGTACTGGTCAGGAGTAATCAAAAATTTCCTTTGTTGATTTGTATTTTTTGCTTGAAAATCCATACATGGAATAAACTGTACAAATTGGATAAGTTCCTTCTTATAAAATGCAAATAATTCATCAACGCAGTTGACATTATCCTGATGAATAACAGTAATTATGTTAAAATCCACATTTTCTTGTCTTATCCATTGGATTCCTCGCATAACTTCTGCACGACTCCCTCTCCCAATACTATTAACCCTTCTTTTATCATGAATCTCTTTAGGACCGTCTATACTTACCCCTACTAAAAAAGAATATTTTTTAAAAAATTTAGCCCATTTTTCAGTGATTAATGTTCCGTTTGTTTGAATTGAATTACTAATCATCGTATAGGGAGGAGCGTATTTTAACTGAAGTTCAATAACTTTTTCAAAAAAATTTAACCCTGCTAATAAAGGTTCACCACCTTGCCAAATAAAGGTTGCGACCCCTTTGGTTTGAATCATGTATTCCATTATTATCTTTTCTAATATATCTAAGTTTATCGTGTTAATTTTTTTGCCCGGATTTCCTCGGCAAGTACTGTAATAACAATAATCACAGGCCAAATTACAATCCTCCGAAACAGTTTTAAACATTAAATTTAATTGCTGATGCGGAGTTATTTTCTTCACTTCATTCCCCCCTTTCTATGATCCTTTCAACCGACATTCCCGATAAATTATACCAAGGCACCCGAAATCCTTATCAATAAAGGATTTCTTAAAATTAACTGTTTTAAGATTGGTATTATTATACCAATGAGCCGAATATGGAAATTACTTTAATATCAATCTTTTTCAAAGCCTTGGTATAAAACATAGGAATTTAGGTTTCTAAAATTTATCGAATTCTTATTTACCAATAGATTCATTTGCAATGAATAAGAATTTCTTTATTTCCTCATAGATAATCGCTATTCAAAGCAATACTATTTTTAAAAAATGAGAATAACTTATTGGAATTCCTTAGGATGGCGTTTCTTTAGTTCTGGTATAGCATCTCCTCGTCCTGTTTGTGCCAACCTTTCCGTGTACATCTTCAAATGACCATTTGCATGAAAAGGACCTCCTTCTTTCATTACTGTCCAAAGTGGATCTATATCACTATCCATACTGTTCATCATTTGATCATGCCAATTATTTAAGTAATACACTGCTTCATTGCAAATTTCTTTATTCTCTTTTGCAACATTAAATTGTTCATGCGGATCTTCTTTAAGATTAAATAACATTTCATTATCAAATAAATGATAGCCATCATGATAAGTGCGAATATACAACCAGTTGCCAAAGCGAACTCCTCGTTGGCAAACATGAGCACACTGGGATATTACTAAATATTCTCTACCACAGGACTCTCCATTTTTTAAAATTGTTGCATAGCTTTGTCCATCCCAGCTTTCTTTCGATGGTTTTTCAAATATTTCTGCTAATGTTGGAGCTAAATCTAAACTGTAATGAAGTCCATTATCCACATGACCTTGTTTCATCCCTGGCCAACGGATAATCATCGGTATTCGACAAGTACCGTGGTCTGCCGTTCCATGTTCACCGTAGATCCCGAGCTCACCTAAGTTTTCCCCATGATCTGCAGTAATAATAAGAATAAGCTCATCCATAACTCCATGCTCTTTTAACGAGCTAAAAATTTTTCCAATATGTTCATCCATGAATCTTATCCCTGTGTCGTAACCATCAATCATTTTCTTCATATCTTGCATATTTTTTATTTCAACTGGATATCTCGGAAACTGTGGTAACGGTTTACTCCAATACATATCTATTTCACGAACACTATGAGGACCAACTAACATTTTATGTTTTTCCAATGTTTCCTCATTAAGCCATGCAGGAGTGCCGTCATTTTCAAAAGGATTTCCAAAATCATCTGGAACGCGATATGGTGTATGGGGATCCCAATAGTTTACATATAAACACCAGTTATCTTCCTTTGCATTACGGTTGATCCAATCTAAAACTGTAGGCGTTACCTCATTAGCTGATTCCATTCCACATTTACCAGTATTATAGATTTCATTAAATCCAGCATTAAAATGCCATGCAGAGTGTCTTTCAGCAAAAGGACTGATGAGTACAGTTTTTAATCCTTCTGAACGTAAAAATCCAGGGAGGCTTTCTCGCACTAAGCGATCTTGGAAATCTCTCTTATGTCCCTCATGCCGTAAATCAGCCGAAGTGCCTCCATGACCAACAACACCATTATGAATTCCAAATTGACCTGTAGTAAAAGCAGTCCGAGAAGGAAGACATGGAGCATCAGATGTGTAGTAGTTGGTAAAGCGAACACCTTCTGCAGCTATTCTATCAATGTTAGGAGATGTATTCCTTTCATATCCATAACAGCCTAAATGATCTGGTCTTAATGAATCTAGATCCAAAACTAATATTCTCATAATCGAATCATCCCTTTAATTTTTTATCACACGTTTAACTACCTTTACTTACCATTTAACATTACAAATAACCGTCTCCATTATATCCACTAAACTTTTTTCCAAAATGAAATTTTTTCAGTAACAGAAGTAGAATGAATCGTTACCTTATAAATATTATCTGAGCAAACTTCAACAGAAACACCTGCCGTTATTTGCGGCACAAAGCTTTCAGATTTAAAAATAAAAACTTCTTCCTTTTGTACTTTCCTTACTTTCAGGCTGATATAATGATTTTCCCTTTGACAGGAAAATATTTCACCCGTACCAGATATTATGAATAGATCTTCCGTTAATTCTACTTGTATTGGTAACACTAATCCGCTTTTGCCTGGCAGTTCTATTGATTTCCCATGAAAGAGTCTTTGACCGTGAAAAGTAATAGTTGTCTCCTTGCTGTATTCATCAAAATTATGAATAAAAATAAATTTGCTGCCGTTAGCAGCAATTCGTGCAAAGGCATTTACAGCTGAAATGTTTTCATCTAAAATAAAACTGCTTTGTACTCCTAAACGATTCGTAAGTTTCTTTATTACTTTCAGTTGATAATCAAATTCGAGATGCATCCCAACCCCAAAAGCAATGACCTTCCCAGCTCCAATTGGTTTGTCGAAAGCAACTATCTCATCAGTTTTATTGTCTATCCAGGCAAACGCTCCTTCTACATTTTGAAATGTTTGGATGAATTGGGCAGGAATATTATCCATTTCTTCAATGGTAATAAAACGATTCTGATAGGTAGTCCCCATTTTCAAACCAATAAAGTCCCGTAATAACGTACACGGATTTCCTTTCATTGATTCTGTTGGAATAGTTGGGAATAAGATTAATTTTCCACCGTTTTGTACATAATAAACGAGTTTCTCCTGAACATACGGATCCATCCATTTTGTTGCAAACACCCATAAAGTGGGGATATTCTCAACATTGATGTTTCCTTGCTCCAGCAAATTATACCCTTCATAAGAAACATTAGAAACCGTTAACCCCTTTGCTATCCCGTTAAACCAAAACAAATCTCTCTGCACTTCTATTTGATTGTGCATCGCTTTGGAATACGGATTTGAGAACTCCGTCATATAATAGTCTGGATAAAATGCCATGTGTGTATTATGTTCTAGTTTGGCATTTGACAATGAATCACTAAAAGTTTGAAACATTTTTCCAAGATGCTGTATAACCGGGTATTGTGCTCTTTCTTTCCCTGTTATCGAAAGTGGAGCTTGCCATTCATGACGTTTTCCGAATAAACCAATATTTTCGTTATTTTCACCACTTACGAACATATAGTAATTAATTGCATTCATTCCATTGGCAAAGCATATTCTAGTTGTTAAATCAAACGTAGATGGCTGCAATCTTGGCTTATCGGAAATACTCCCACCTTGAAACTCAGCTGAGAATAATGGTTGATCTTTTGTTTGAATTGCTTTTGTAATGGTATTAGCGAGAACAATATCAATAAAATTATCATATTCTATGTTTCCAATATAATAGTCACCGGCCATTATTACATTTTCTATTTTTGCAGTTTCTAGTAGTTGGGATACACCAATTGGATATTTTGTCCCTCTTTTTAATATTCCATCGTAAGTATCAAAACCGTGAATATTTACGACAAAAGGTACACAAATACCATTTTTCTTTGCGAGACTCTTTAAAAACTCTATATAGTGGCGATAATATTCACGCATAAATAAACCATAATCATTTTGTAATGCTATTGCATATGATTTCTCAACTACTTTCACTTTTGTTCGGACAAATTCTTCTATACTATTGGCATTATCTCCATATACGGCCATAAATTCATCCAATGAGTATCGTTCCTTTAAATAGGATATAAAGCTCTGTAGAGTTACTTCATTATAATCCCCTTGATTTGTGACCCAATGTAACATTCCAACCTCATTATCTAGTTGGAACATGATGACCGATCCATCATTTACGATTTGAAATGGAGCAATAATTTCACAAACGTGCTGATACCAATTCGACACCTTTTCTAAAAAGACAGGATGCAAATAGCTTACAACTCCTGTTGGATGTTTTTCACCTGTTTGAGTTTTGGCCATTGCTTCGGGATAATTTTCATTAAACCATCTTGGTACACCATGATTCACTAATTCCGCCATAACATACGGGCCCGGCCGAACTAGACAGTACATTTTTTCCTCTTTAATAATTTGGAGAAAGGACTGTAAATTTCTTTCTGGCCTTGTTTTACCAGTCAAATCAACTGTTCCCTCTTCGATTTCATGGAAAATCCATGGTACATATGTACTTACTAAATTTCCACCTGCAGCTTTAATTTGCCTAATCCGATTTCTCCACTCCGTTTGTGGTACCCGGAAATAATGCATCTCCCCTCCAAACAAAATTTCTTTTTTTCCATTAATCATTATGTTTTCATTAGAGATTTGTATCATGCGATTCACCTTGCTTCTTTTCATAATAAACAATGGACTCAAATGGTCTTAATGATAACTCCTTCGAAATATCAGGAGAATTTGGATAGTTACTAATCAGTATCTTGCCGTCTATGTCAGCTACATTTGCTGGTAAGGTAATGTTAATCATGTTTCCATAAAAGTTAGCGAGAACGATTAGTTTTTCATTCTTGTACTTTCGTACATAAGCAAAAATTTCTTCATGTTTTTCTAAAATTAGGTGAAAATCTCCAAATACCACTACTTCCAATTTTTTTCGTAGCTCAATTAATTTTTTATAATGATAAAAAATGGAGTTAGGATCTTTTAAAGCTGCTTCAACATTAATTAACGAATAATTCTCATTCACTTTTATCCACGGAGTCGCTTTCGTAAATCCTGCTTGCGCCCCACTATTCCATTGCATAGGAGTTCTTGCATTATCGCGACCTTTTGCATAAATCGATTTCAATATCTCTTCATGAGGATAGCCTTTACTTTTACGTTCCTTATACATATTAATCGTCTCTATATCTCGATAATCTTCAAGACTTTCAAACTTAATATTAGTCATTCCAATTTCTTCACCTTGGTAAATATATGGTGTTCCTTGCATCATATGAAGAATGGTTGCTAGCATTTTAGCTGATTCTACACGGTATTGCTTGTCATTTCCCCATCTAGAAACAATTCGTGGTTGATCATGGTTATTCCAGAATAAACTATTCCAGCCTTCGCCATACAATTCCATTTGCCATTTACTAAACACAATTTTTAACTCATTTAAATTTAATGGTTTTAAATCCCATTTTGATTTACCTCTCACTTCATCTAAAGCAATATGCTCAAATGTAAAGACCATATTTAGTTCATTTCTGTCCTCGCTTGTATAGAGCTTACCTAATTCTGGTGTAACATTATTAGTTTCACCAACAGTTAATAGATCATATTTAGATAACACTTCTTTATTCATTTCTTGTAGATACTCATGAAGCTTAGGACCATTTACAATTATCCCTTTATCAATTTCCTTACCGATTAATTCAATAACATCCATACGAAAACCGCTAATCCCTTTATCCAGCCAAAATTTCATCATTTCATACATGGCATAACGGACTTCCTTGTTATTCGTATTTAAATCAGGTTGTTTTTTACTAAATAAATGTAAATAGTATTGTCCAGTATGTTTATCAAATTCCCATGCAGAACCTCCGAAAATAGATTTAAGCTGAGATGGTTCCTTACCAT
>JAGKQJ010000016.1 GCA_017898095.1 Bacillaceae bacterium Marseille-Q3522
CAAATAAGCTGTTTCACACCTTTCTTCCCTCCAAAAAAAATGTATGCTAAATCAAACATAATGTTAAATTGACTTAACATTATGTTATGTGTATTATACTATATATAAGTGCTGTTTAAAGGAGGAATGACGTTTGCAAATGCACAATCGTGTAAAAGAATTGCGTGCACGATTCAATATGACGCAGGCTCAATTAGCTGAAAAGACCGGCGTGACCAGGCAGACAATTGCCGCAATTGAAAAAGGGGATTATGTCCCTTCTCTCTTGTTAGGTTTAATGATTTGTGATGCTTTTCAATTGCCGATGGAAGAAGTTTTTCGCTTAAACAAGGAGGATTTTAGATGGTAAAATTAATTCGTTCACTAATTTTAACAGTAGTAATGTTTATTTTAGCAGCATTGGCTTTTTCGCCATTTGTTAATGGCTTTTTTGAATTGGCGGAAGCTTCCCGGAAGGAACCATTTGAAGGATTTGAAATTACGATCCCATTAAATTATTTGTTCTTGTATATTTTATTAGGAATCATTTTGACTATTTTGTTTCTTTTTAAACGAAAGAAGTGGAAATTATCGTTCTGGCTTTATCCTTTGGAAGTTCCGGAAGATGATGAGCGGGAAAAGGCGATCAGTGCGAAAGCTTGTCAAAAAGCATTTTTCTCTATTTTTTACATTGTACCTGCATGTATGGGCTTAGTCGTTTTTTACCCGGTTTTTACAGAAATATGGCCGAGTTATCCGGTTTTTGTCGTTATATTGATACCAATTGTGCAACTCTTTATTTATTTCTTATATGCCCGCAAAATTTTTCAATCATAGCGTGTGCGCATTGTTTTTTTGAACATACACGGAAAAAAATAATTTTTTCAATTCAAAAAAATCAATGCTGGTAGATAAACGAAGCTGAGTATCGTAGTGATCGAGACAATCAGAGAGACCATTTCCGTGTCCCCGTTAAATTTTTCAGCAAGGAGTACGGTATTGATGGCGGACGGCATGCTGATCTCGACCAATAATACGGAGGCAAGCATACCATGAATGCCGAGAACCGTTAGTACCAACATGGCAAGAGCGGGTACGAAGATAATACGCAGAATAACGCCAAGCCAGACTTCGGGGCGGTGCAATCCGGAAATCCGCGTCCGCCGCAAGTGAACACCGAGTATTAAAATGACAAGAGCCGGATATGCTGTGCCAAGCATGTCAACGGCACTTCCAAATCCTTCTGGAAGTGATAAATGCAACAAACTCAAAGCAACGCCGATGATCGATGCATAAATAAGCGGGGACTTAAAGATATGTTTTATCGCCTGTTTTCCACTTAGATTTGACCGTGAAGAGTTATATATAGTAGAAAATATAGTGTTGTAATATCTGTAGTTTCATTACTCGCAGGAAGATTGACATTTGCGGTATAATATAAATTGGCAATAAACGCACAGAACAGATCAGATTCAATGTTGAAAGCGAGTGAAACAACGATGGGACGTAAGTGGAACAATATAAAGGAAAAAAAAGCGTCAAAAGATGCCAATACGAGTCGTATATATGCAAAATTCGGCCGTGAAATATATGTGGTCGCAAAACGCGGTGAACCGGATCCAGAATTAAATCAGGCATTAAAGGCGGTACTTGAGCGGGCAAAAACGTACAATGTCCCGAAAACAATCATTGACCGCGCAATTGAAAAAGCAAAAGGCGGTGCGGAAGAAAATTATGATGAGCTCCGTTACGAGGGTTTCGGTCCAAACGGCTCGATGGTAATCGTTGATGCGTTAACGAATAATGTAAACCGTACAGCATCGGATGTTCGGGCCGCTTTTGGGAAAAACGGCGGAAATATGGGAGTCAACGGCTCCGTCAGTTATATGTTTGATCCGACGGCAGTTATTGGGGTCGAAGGAAAAACGGCAGATGAAGTGTTGGAAATGTTAATGGAAGCCGATGTCGATGTCCGTGATATCCTTGAAGAAGAGGATACGGTCATTGTTTATGCAGAGCCTGATCAGTTTAATGCTGTTCAGGAAGCATTCAAGGGAGCCGGAATAACGGAATTTACCGTAGCCGAACAAACAATGCTTCCGAAAAATGAAGTGACATTGCCGGAAGACGCGCAAGAGCAATTTGAAAAAATGATCGACGCGATAGAAGACTTGGATGATGTGCAACAAGTATACCATAATGTAGATTTTGGTGAATAATCATAAAAAGCAGATCTTTGCTGTAAATAAGGTCTGCTTTTTTTAATAAAAGGAAATTCACTGCTGTTCTCCGGTATACTCTCATATTTTCAATTATGAAAAGTCTTTGAAAATTTCCGTAATCTTGAGAGCCTCATTGCTTGAAGACAATGAACAGGTTTCCCTGGCTCTGCTCGTTTTTTATCGATTAGGATCGCAGCTGAACGCGATAGTGCCGCATCGATTTCGGGACACCCTTCAGCATAAGTATGCCATCATAAACAAGCTGCCTGACACGGTATTCCAAATAGCTGCTATCCAGATCATCCGCTTGCTGCAGCATTTCCCCGATCAACTTCCCTGTTTTGATAAAGTCCTTTTTTTCTTGTTTTTTGTGCATCCTTTCCAATGTATTAATAATAAGCGGGTCATAATAGTCTTCCGCAACGCCTCTAATTTTATTATTTTCCCAAATGTGTAAAACCCCCTTTGTTTGAGAGAGTATTTCCCATTCTTTTTGAAATTGCAAGCGCGTTTCTTTGGATACAGGCATTTCACCTTTGCATTTTTCTAAGATCTTCTTTATCTCGCTTGCTTGCAACTGGCTGGTGTACCTAAGCGGCTCTTCTTTTTCTCTGGGAACATTGTATGATGTAACATAGTTGTTTACATGAATGAGATAAATATCATTTGCTTTATTTTTTATTAAATGGAAGATAAAGCGGATACCGGTTTGTTCATTGGCGTTATCTGCATACCAGATGTAAATCGGGATATTTTCAGGAATGTCGGCAATCTCATAAAGCGAGATTGTAAACAGAGTTTCATATTCAAACTCTCCTTCGAAATTAATGTGATCGTACAGCCATTCATTTCTATATGCCTGTCCCGCTTTATCCTCCAGTTTTCCTAACGGTCCAATGGATAAGGAAACCGGAAAGGAAATGACTTTTTTCGGATAATGTAATGCCACCCTTAATGAACCGGCTGCAGAGTCAGAACAGACAATATGAAAGGCAGGAATCTGTTTTTTATTTTTGTAAAAATTTTTACTAATGCGGAAGTTATGGATTTGCTGATTGATTTTTTCAACGATCACGTCGATCATTTCCACATTGAAAATATAAGTAAAGCCTTCTTGCGTGACCGGGGTACTTTTTTTATGGTGAAAGGACGGAAAATCATCTGTATGATAGATCGTAAATACAGAATCCGGACGGCTGTTAAATAAAGAATGTCTTGTTGCATAATTTTCCATATTGATCTGATAAACAAGAACTACATTTGGCTCGGTAAAAAAATAAAGATAGCGATCTTGGACACGTATTTGCAAAATTTTCTCTCCCTCCATGTAACTTCGTGGTTAAAATCATTATATCAACTTATAATAAGATTAAACACTTACAGACGGAGGACATATGAAAATCTATTCTTTAGATCCTGTCAGCGAAAGCAATGCGCGAGTCTTAATCCTCGGTTCCATCCCTGGAAGGGAATCGCTGGCAAAGCAGCAGTACTATGCGCATCCGAGGAATCAATTTTGGAAAATCATTTTTGCTATTTTTCAAGAAAATGATGTGAAAGATTATCAGGAGCGCCTCTCTTTTTTGAAAAAAAACGGGATTGCTTTATGGGATGTGATTCATTCATGCGAAAGAGAGGGCAGCCTTGATTCCAGTATTAAAAAGGAAGAACCGAATGATATCGCCGGCTTTCTCAGCTTGCATCCGCATATCAGGCTAATTGCTTGTAACGGCGGGAAGGCGTTTCAAACTTTTCAAAAATATATTGATCATTCAGCATTAAAAGACGTGAAAATAATCCGGCTGCCTTCAACAAGCCCGGTTCCGGGAAAATATATCAAAACGCTGGAAGAGAAAATAGTGGGTTGGCAGCAGATCATAAATTAGATCTGCTATTTTGTTCACTTTCGTGATAAAAATCGCAGATGAGGGACAGTAATACGCTTGCTTGAAAAATGGAAGTTTTCATTTTATGAAACTTGAGAAAGCCGGCGCTGTCTGTGTTTTATAAAAATCGGAAACTTCAAGGTGTGTGAAACGCTGTTACAAACGAATAGTTAAAAACTTTTAACGGATACGTATCTTTTCTGTTCGTGTTGCCGTTTAATAAATAGACAGAATTCTATAATTAAGAAAATTTTAAACTTTGACAATGAGAAGAGGGAGAAGAAATGAAAATTCTTTTGTTGGGCGGGACGAAGTTTTTAGGAAAACATATTGCGAAAATAGCCTTCCATAGAGGGCATAAACTTACTTTATTTCACAGGGGAAAAACCAATCCTGATTTTTTGCAACATGAAGTCCATCATATAATAGGCGACCGTACAACGGACGATATCGAAAAGTTAACAGATAATTGGGATGTAGTGATTGATACATCGGGACAGCTGCCGGAAGATGTAAAACGTTCTGTCAAACAATTAAAAAACAAATGTGAATTATACGTCTATATTTCCAGTATCAGCGCTTATAAAGATTTAAGTAAAGAATCTGTCTTTGAGGAGGATGAACTTGCGGATCGTAATCAGGGGGACTATGCCGGAAATAAATCGGCGTGTGAACAGATTGTGAATCAAGAGGTTGATCATTATCTAATCATTCGTCCCGGGTTGATTGTCGGTCCGGATGATCCAACGGATCGCTTTACCTATTGGCCGTGGCGAATGAGTAAAGGCGGCAATGTTCTTGTGCCAAATGTCAGCCGCGATACACAGGTACAATTTATTGACGTTCGCGATTTGGCTGCCTGGATTATCAGTGCTGCAGAAAAAAAGCGGACAGGTAGCTTCAATGCAACCGGCCCAAAGGAACCGTTGGGAAACACAGAATTTCTGGAAATGTGCCGGCAGCATTGCGGTGCAAAGCAGGCAGATCTTATTTGGGCAGAAGAGTCCTTTTTAGAGGAAAACGATGTGAAACCGTGGATAGAGCTGCCGTTATGGCTGCCGGAGTCACTAAACTTAAAGGGAATGATGACGGTAAACTGTGACAAAGCTATACTGGCAGGATTAGTTTTCCGTTCCGTCAAAGAAACGATTGCAGATACGCTTGAATGGAGTCTGCAAAAACGAAAAGGAGAATGGCTTGCCGGACTGGATCAAGAGAAAGAGAAACAATTACTAAAAAAATTAGGATATTAATCATATCGCGCCGGTAGATCGGCGCGTTTCTCATTGTCTAATTTTAGAGGAAGTTCAAAAAGTCAGCGAATATCTTTGTTGACATTTTGGACATGCACGAATAGCAGAAAAAAATCATTTTCTATTCGTTATCGTTAACATACAGTGATCAAAAAAACCGCAGTATTTGTGCTATAATCAGAAGTAAAGGTTATCAAAAAGAAGAGGTAACAAATGAAAATTGAAGAATTAGTGAATGCACATTACTATTGTTGATCGTGTCGGAAGCGGGGATGCATTTGTTGCCGGAATCTTGCATGGTTTAATAACAAAATCTTCCCCGGATTATACAGTTTCTTTCGCGACAGCCGCTGCCGCTCTAAAACATACGGTATACGGTGACTGCAATCTTTTCACAGCTGACGAAATCGAAGCGGGAATGGATACGATAAATAAGGAAATTGTACGATGATAATGAACATATTTTGGGGATCATCGGCCAGGAAAAGGTCTTCTGTCTGATTGAAAAATCTTAAGCCAAAAAGTTATTTTACCGAAAATAGGGGGATGCCTTTATAGCTTTCAGCAGATTAGGCATCCTCTATTTTTACAGCAATCATTACTTACAAGTCCATCCTAATGCAATTGCTTTTTCCCCAAATGGATAGCAAGGACCGGTTCGAAAAAATCTTCTCTAAAATCTGCTTCCGGATATTTTTCGGAAAGTTCCTGTCTCCAAGACTTTGCTTCCGCCTTTTCGCTGGCACTCATAATGGAAGCCAGCAAATTTGGAATTATGGCATAGCTTTGGCAAATTGTAATTTAATAAGTTCAGAATCTAAATAAGAAGTGCTATCGGCCGCCATGTTTCCCCCCTTTTTTTAATTGATACCATAATTCGAAAAATTTTCTCACTTTATTTTGCATTTTATAAAAAAATTCAAAAATAGTGCTTGGATCGTTCCAAAGGTGGGTTTGGATTTTCTGTCCGATTATTTAGGCGGCTTTTTTATCGCAGATTAAGGGGCAGTAATACCCCCGCCTCAAAATTGGAGGTGAAACCAATCAAGTTAGGCGGGGGATAAACTGCCCCTAAAAGCCCGATTGGTTCAACTAACCATCAGTGGGGGATGAGGGAAAACCCCCACTGATGGAAGTTTCACTTTATTAAAGTAAATCAATGAGATGCCTGTATAGAACGCAATTTTTTCGTATAAGATGAAAACAAACAGTGTTTGCAAAAAGAAGGAAATAATAGTAAAACGAGCAAAACACTTGCAGTATTTAATAGGATTGCATTATAGTTAAGCAGTTATAGTTAATAATAGTGAAAATGATGGGGGACAGTATGGGGTCTACAGTAAATCGAAAAATAATCTTAGTCACCTTCATGATTGGTGCGTTTTTTGCAATCTTAAACGAAACCTTGCTCAATATTGCGCTTACAGAATTAATGCATGTATTTCAGATTGATGCGCCGACTGTCCAATGGATGGCAACCGGATTTATGCTTGTGATGGGTATATTAATGCCTGTCTCTGCATTATTCATTCAGTCCTTCACAACAAGACAAATTTTTATTGGTGTTATGACAGTATTTTTAATCGGGACGGTGATTGCAGGGAGTGCCCTCAATTTTCCAATGCTGTTAACTGGACGGATGATCCAGGCTGTCGGTACCGGTTTATTAATCCCTGTTATTATGAATGCATTGCTGTTTCTGTATCCCCCTGAAGTACGGGGGAGGATTATGGGAACCTTTGGGTTAGTGATCATGTTTGCCCCGGCAATCGGACCGACTTTATCGGGTGTTATTGTCGATGTACTGGGCTGGAGGTGGCTATTCTTAACCGTGATTCCATTTGCGTTATTTTCTATTTTATTTGCACTGAAATTTTTGCAAAATGTCGGTGAGGTAACGAAACCGAAGATAGATATTTTGTCGATCTTTCTTTCGTCAATTGGAATCGGCGGAATCGTATATGGTTTTAGCAGTGCCGGGGAAAATGAGAGCGGGTTTTTATCGCCGGCGTTTCTTGCAATTATTATAATAAGTTTACTCAGTTTGCTATTATTTATATGGCGCCAATTGAAATTAGAAGAACCATTATTGGACGTTCGTGTATTTAAATATAAAAGCTATACGAAGGGTGTCAGTATTTTTGTCATTGTGATCATGGCAATGTTTGCTTCTGAAATTGTTATGCCAATATATTTACAAGGACCTCTTGGCTATTCCGCCAAGGTGGCCGGCTTGTTGCTTTTACCTGGTGCACTATTAAATGGCCTTATGTCACCGGTGATGGGAACATTATTTGATAAGTACGGACCGAGGAAACTGATTATTCCCGGAACGATTGTATTGATTGGCGTGATGCTATTTTATAGTAATATCAATCCTTCCTTCCCAATTTGGTCGTTTGTGATTGTTTATATTGTTTTAATGCTGGCAATTTCGGCAATTATGATGCCTGCCCATACGAATGGATTAAACGAACTGCCCAAGCATTTATATCCTCACGGAACAGCGATTGCGAACACGATGCAGCCCGTAGCCGGTGCACTCGGTGTTTCGATCTTTGTCAGCATCATGACGAAAGGAACAGAGAGTGCTTTAGAAAATCAAACCGCTCCATTTACGGAGCAAGTGTTAAATGAGGCGATGACTTTTGGTGTACACCATGCGTACTGGTTTGCCTTAGGGTTAAGTATCGTTGCCTTCATTCTGGCATTATTTATGAAAAAAGCGGCTGTGCCGGAGATGGATAGTCCGAGTAAGTAACAGAAATATTTAGGAAATCAGTAATAAAAAAGATCAGGAGGCAAGCTGCCTCCTGATCTTTTTTTAGCTAATAGAGGAAAGTTTGTTTTTTCGTTTTTTTGAACGTGCTCCGGCAAAAACGGCAATAACAAGCCCTCCAGAAACATCAGCCAGTAAATCTGTCATTGTATCTGTATTCCCGTGTTGCATCGTTGTACCAATAAAGAGATCACCGCTAAATTCGTAAATTTCCCAAACAACACCGCAAAAAACAGTAAAAGCAAGCGTAAATAAAAAGACGAACCGTGGAGAAACCTTTTCCCGGACGTTTTTATGTACAAGGCTCTCATAAAAAGATATCCCGACATTTGCAAGAAGAATGCCGCTAATAAAATGCAAAAAGATATCCCACCAGCTAATCTGATACCAATGTAAGATGGAACCAAAATATTGTGCACCTGTTAAGAACATCAGATAAGATACGACAATGGGAAGGCTTAATGGAATTTTCATAAGCAAAATAAGCGGTATTGCTCCGCACGCGGCACTGGCAAAAGCAACCAGCGACATAAAAGACTCACCTTGAAAAAGAAAATATACGGAGTGAGCAGCCATAGAAATAATATAAAGAGAACTAAATAAATTAATCAGTTTTCGATTCATTTTTTCACCCCAAAATCAATAAATCCCTGTTTATCATTGCTTCAAAAGTATATCCATCATCGTAACATAACCAGCATCCTTTCGCATAGTATTGCTTTTTTTTACTTATAGACGAAGCTTAAAAAGCTAGCAAATGATATGCTGTATAACTCTCACTCGTTAACTTTATATAAAATTCCCGTTTCATAAAATCAATATAACTGGTACCGGAAATTTACAGAAGGAATAAAAGATCCTCCCAGATTTATTTGACAAAATAAAACTGATTTCGTACACTAAAAATATTAATCAAATTATTGAGGTGGAAAGGAAATGGAAATTTTATCGACTGTTCTTACAAGAGATTTAGCCTGATACAGGTGAAGTATGCCCATTTTTACCTAAATCAGCTAATCGAAGAGAACAGAAGATAAAAGGAACAAATATCCCTTTCTTACGAACGGAACAGGTAACGGGTAAGGTGTATTTTCCTTACCCTTTTTTATTTGCCAAAAAAGCAGTCTTTCTTTTTATGGAGAACGTGTAAAGAACCCTGCTACATTGCAGGCACGAAAAGCAGGAGTCCAACGAATCGTTTAATAAGCTGGGAAAAGGATAATAGACACTAATAGGAAAATTACCCATGAAGTTTCACTTTATCATGCTGTTCTCTCGATTTGCTTTTCGAAACAAAAGAAAAGGAGAGAATAAAATGAGTATTGTAACAGTAGAAAATGTAACCCATATGTATGGGGATAAAATAAACTTTCATAACATCAGCTTCCGTTTGCTCCGGGGAGAGCATGTTGGTCTTGTTGGCGGAAATGGAGCAGGAAAATCAACATTATTGAAGCTTCTTACAGGAGAATTACTGCCGGATGAAGGAAAAATTGCATGGTTTCCGCAGGTGCGTGCCGGTTATTTACAACAACATATTGAATTACATGCAGGAACAACGATGCTACAATATTTACAAGGTGCATTTTGCAATCTTATTGAGATAGAAAAAAAGATGGATAAAGCGGCAGAACAAATGGCAACCGCACAAGAAAATATCGACCGCCTGCTGCAGCAGTACGGGGAGTGGCAGAGTATTCTCGATCAATCCGATTTTTATCAAATGGAAGCGAAAATTGAAGAGGTGGCTGCCGGATTGGGAATGCTCGAAATCGGATTAGAGCGGGATGTAGGTAACTTAAGCGGCGGCCAGCGAACAAAGCTTTTATTGGCAAAGCTGCTTTTAGAAAAGCCTGATGTTTTACTGCTTGATGAACCGACGAATTATCTTGACGATGTGCATATTGAGTGGCTGATCCGCTATTTGCAAAATTATCAGCATGCTTATATTGTCGTCTCTCATGATGAAAGGCTGCTAAAAGAAGTCACAACTGTCATTTACCATTTGGAAAATCAAAGGCTCAAGCGCTATAACACTAATTATGAAACATTTTTAAAAAACTATGAACAGTCGAGGCAGCAACATTTGTTGGCGTACGAAAACCAGCAAAAAGAAATAGACAAATTAGAAAATTTTATTGCAAAGAATCGCATCCGTAAAGCAAAACAAGCAAAAAGCCGTGAAAAGGTTCTGCAAAGAATAGAAAGAATCGAAAAACCAACATCTGTACATCAACCGCGTTTTTCCTTTCATGTTCACCATAATCCGGAAAGCCGGATTATCGTTGCAAAATCCATAGAAATTGGCTATACGGAACCTTTATTTGCCCCCTTAAATGTTCAGGTGGAGCGGGGAGAAAAAATCGCCATTACCGGCTATAACGGGATCGGAAAAACAACTTTGCTCAAAACATTAATCGGGCAATTAACCCCCGTTAGCGGAATGGTAAAAGTAGCGGATCATGTTAAAATCGCCTATTTCGCACAAGAAGATGTTCCCTTAGAAGAAACTCCGCTTAAGCATTTACTGTCGCTGCATCCGGGTTTGACACAAAAGCAAATCAGGCATGCTTTAGCAATGTGTGGCATCATGGATGAATATATCAGACAGCCGATTCATACATTAAGCGGTGGAGAGCAGGCAAAGGTCCGATTATGTGAGTTGATGCTGGAAGAGAGCAATATGCTTGTGCTTGATGAACCGACGAATCATTTAGATGTCCAGGCAAAGGAGGGGTTGAAAGAAGCGCTGCAAAAATACCGCGGTACAATTTTAATAGTCTCTCATGAGCCAGACTTTTATGAAGATTGGATAACAAAAGTATGGACTGTGGAGGATTGGCGAAAAAATTAAAAACAGCTGGTCATGTACGTTTAGATAAGGAAAAGGCAGTATATGCTGCCTTTTTTCTTATTTGTGAAAAAAAACTAATTCCTAATTTTTTTCTTGCCGATAAGAATTACAAAATCTACTGTTATTTGATCAAGTTGACTTTCCAGGACTGACTGAATCTTTTCTTCTTTCGCCCCCCATGACAAAGGAGTCATGCGAATAAGCGGTTCAAGGGTGCTTTGGTCAACATTTACACAATAACGTAATGGCTGCTTTTCTATTACTTCAAAATGAGTTGAAAATATTTCCTGTGTATTTTCACTGGAATAAGCCTGTTTTTCTTGGCCGGCAAAAAAGATTTCTCTTAATTCTTTTAGATAATCCCGTTGCGGAATTACTTTCATAACAATGCCGTTTTCGTTTAATAAACGGTGAAATTCTGTGTAATTCGCCGGTGACAAAATGTTAAGGATTACATGAAAGGTGTGATCCTTAAAAGGACTATTGGCAAGATCGGCAACACACCAGATAATTTCCGGATGATTTTTTGCCGCTTTGCTGATTCCTTCTTTTGCAAGATCAATGCCCACAATTGCTGCACTTTTATGTTGCAAGTCAATATTATTTTTAATCGCGGCTAAGTGTGAGCCTTCCCCGCAACCGGCATCAAGAATATTTATTTTTTGATTATTATCAAATTCCTTCTTTATATACTCGCTGATCTGTTTGATTAATGGTGTGAAAAATCCGCTGTCCATCACCGTTTTCCGTGCAGTAAATAATTTTTTATCATATTTTACAGTGACTGGATGAGTCGTTAAATTAACATAGCCTTGCTTAGCCAGGTCAAATAAATGGCCGTTTACACAGACTAAGCTTTTAGAAGAAACGATTTTCATATCGCCCCCGCAGACAGGACAAGTAAAAATATTTTCAAACCGTTTCATATAGACTGCGTTTCTTGTTTTGTTATTTTTATCGGACAAAAAGAACACCTCATTTATACGATTTCTCCACGATTGAGTTGAAAATTCAAATGGGAAAGCTCCTTTGTTGTTCATTGGAATACGGATCCCCTTTTTGCATCTTACACCATCCTGCAGCTGCCCGCAATTTGTTAGCTGGGAAAAAATGGTGCACGCGATCATGTTTATAACCTCTTCGATTTGGTAAAGCTTTTTACTGTCTGCCTTTCATCCATTATACTTGAATGATAAAAAAATGATTTTTTTCGCTGCCTATTATTGATTCATTCAGGGGGAATAGGGATCTCTTAATTTGCGGTCATTTGGAGGTGATCGGTTTGAATAAAAATATGGAAAATACGATTGTCGAAATAGTGACAAAGCAATTCACGCCTTTTTTAATATTCATTTTTGGATCTATGGTAAAGGGAAATACACGTAAAGACAGTGATATTGATATTGCTTTTATTGCTGATACAGGAGGCGGGAAAATTGATCAATACGAACTTTTTACGACCGCCCAAGAGATTGCCGCAAAACTTAACCGTGATGTTGATTTGATTGATCTGAGTCAATCGAGCACTGTATTCCAGGCGCAAATTGTCCACACCGGAAAAGCCATCTATTGCACAGATTTGCAGAAAAAAGCACAATATGAAATGAAAATATTAAAAATGTATGCAAAATTAAATGAAGAACGTTCTCCGATTTTATTAAAAATTGATGAAAGCGGGACAATATATGAAAAATGACGTTATTTTAAACAAAGTAAGTATTATTGAACGTTGTATTCATCGTATCCGTGAAGAGTATGCAAATAATCCCACTCATTTAGATAATATTACGAAGCAAGACTCTATTGTCTTGAACCTTCAAAGAGCATGTGAAGCCTGCATTGACCTTGCCATGCATATCGTGGCAGAGAATAAACTGGGACTTCCGCAAACCAGCCGTGACGCCTTTTCTTTTTTAGAACAAAATGAGATCATTCCTTCCTCTCTAACTAATAAAATGAAAGCAATGATAGGTTTCAGAAATATTGCTGTCCATGATTATCATGATATTCAATTAGAAATTTTACAAAAAATTCTCGATCATCATTTAATTGATTTTCAACAATTTACGATAATGATCCTTGATTATTAATGGCAGACTAAAAAAACCTATTTCCTCGAAGTTTCACCCTGCAAAAGAAGTTATCGCCCGATTTCAAGTAAAGTCCACCTGATCTAAACCGAGGTGGACTTTTTATCCGGCAATAACATCCCAGCTTTGCCATAAGTCAGGCAGAGGCATTATGTTTTGAAGGAAAGACTCCGCTTTTATCAACAGTTCTCTATGCCCTTAGTGATCAGATCAGACTGGAAATTGTCAAGAGCTTGGCTGAAAATGGTGAACAGTCGTGTGGCGCATTAGAAATTCCGGTGCCAAATTCGACGCTCTCTCATCACTACAAGGTGCTCAGGGAGTCCGGGGTTATCAACACAAGAATAGAAGGTACGAAACGGTTCATATCCCTTCGCTGCAAGGATTTGAATACTCGTTTTCCGGGATTGCTGCCGTCTGTTCTCCAAGGATTGCAGCAGGAAATAAATGAAAAGGGGTAGATTGTTCTGGAGTTGTTTTATCATCAATGTTAGCTTTGGTATAATATAAGAGACGTTTAAAACGTGACTACAGCAGTGCATGTAAAGAACTAGAGAAAAATTTTTCTAAAATGACATACTGTTGTCGCGTTATTTTGATATCCTTGCTCCATAAATAACTTGGAGAAATAACGCAATGAAACATGAATGGTGAAAGCATGAAAAAGAATTATAACTTTCCGATTTCCGCAAGATTGCTCCGGAAAAGCTAAAAACCGTGTTACGTTATAAGGTTGCATACACTTTAAAAAACGCAGACAAAGTGAGTTTGATAAGCTAATAAAACAGGCGAAGTAAGTTCTCCGCCTGTTTTACTATTCAAATTGCAATTTATAATCCTCTGCTTTGATCATTTTTAACTTCTTTGAGAACATATATATAAAGCTGAGATTGAGTATGATCGGGAAAATAAAGAACGTACTGAGCATAATCGCAATATTTTTAACTGTCCAACCGCCTTCCGCTAAATGCATAAAGTTTAATGGACCGACTAATCCCGATAAACCAAAGCCGGCGCTATATGGCGTACCCTGAATATTTAATAAACCGGCAAGTGCGCCGAGAATCGCTGCAGTAATCAACATTGGAAAGGCAATTTTTGGTTTCAAAATAAAGTTTCTCATTTGAATTTTTGGCGAACCGAGCACATGAGCCAATGCGGTTCCGAGTGAATTCGCTTTATAGCTGGCAATTGCCAGTCCTACACCTGCGGCACAAATCCCTAAATTTGCCGCTCCTGAACCAATTCCGGAAAGCATGATCACTGTTGCGACACCAACGGTTGAAAACGGAGACAGAATAAGGAGACAGAAAATAACTGCAATAATCGCTCCCATTAACACAGGCTGCAACGTTGTAATCTTGGCAATCGCCAATCCAAGTAATCCGGTTGAGTTTTTCACAAATGGAAGAACAAGATAGCCAATCAAACCTGGCACTAAAATACTTAAAGTAGGCAATAAAAGGATTGCATACGTTTTTAACCTACCGCCGATTAATCGGACGAACAAAACGGCAAGTGCAGCTGTAAGTCCAGTATTGATGACAATGCCGATTCCGTTTAAAGCGAAGAACCCGTCTGCAGTTTTTTGAATTGCGCCGCTGCCCACCATCGCTGCAATCCCCACACTTGCTGTTTGAATTGCGGACAGCTTAAAAGTAATCCCTACCATAATCCCAATCATAACTGGAAGAAAGCTCATCACTACCACCGTAATATCGAATACATGCTGCAGAGCAGGAAAATGCGGAATCAATAATTTAAGGATTTCCCCTAATAACGCATTAGGAATTAACGAAACAACAATCCCGATACTCATTCCATTTAACAGCTTACTGAAAAAATCTTTCATCCTAGAAAACTCCAATCACGTCTTTGTGGAGTTAATTATAGGCAACATCACAACGCTAGTCAATAAAAATTTTTTGCACTTTACCGCGAGTATGTATAAAAGCGTTGAGTTGATAAAAAATTTATTGATACTTTGTTATTAAGAAACATTTGCAGAAAATCGGTCCGTTTAGTTACTGAAGGAGGTAATGTATTTTACCTTAAGCAATAGAGTTATGTCGGGTTCCCGATAAAAACTAAAAATTTTCCTGCCTTTAAAGTAGCAAAGAATATTTGTATTCATGATATGATCTAAGTAATAATGTTAACAATTAGTGCTTTTGAAAGGGGAGTATTATATGCGGATATTGGTATTAGGAGCGGGTGGCGTCGGCGGCTATTTTGGCGGACGTTTAGTTGAAAAAGGGGAGGATGTTACCTTCCTTGTCCGCAAAAAGCGGAAGCAGCAGCTTGAGAAAAATGGTTTAGTCATCCATAGTGTACATGGCGATTTTAGCTTTCAGGCAAAATTAATAACAAAAGAAGAGAACGCTGCACCATTCGATTTAGTGCTTTTTTCTACAAAAGCTTACCATTTAAAAGATGCAATTGATGACTTGAAGCCTTTTATCGGGGAAAAAACAGTTGTTTTGCCATTATTGAATGGAATTGCCCATGTGAAAGCCCTGCAGGAGGAACTGGGAGCAGAAAAGGTGATCGGTGGCTTATGCTTTATTGAAACAACGTTAAATAGCGAGGGAGAAATTGTTCAAACAAGCCCGGCTCACAGTGTTGTATTTGGAGAATTTGCCGGCCTTGAAACAGAACGTATCAGGCGAATTGCCGAGGTTCTAAGCGGGACAAAAGCCGATTTCATCAAAAGTGATCATATTGAGCAGGATATGTGGCATAAATACTCGTTTATTACCGTTATGTCAGGGATGACGACACTAATGCGTGCTCCTGTCGGACCAATTCGGGAAAGCGTGGGCGGGTGGACTTTTATCCGCAGTCTTTTTGAAGAAGTTGCACAAATTATGAAATCAGCCGGCGCTCCGATTCGGGAGCAGATTGTCGATGAGCAAATGAAGACGATCGGAGAAATGACGTACGGCATGAAATCTTCGATGCAGCGTGACATGGAAAAAGGATATTCTGTTGAAGCAGATCATTTACAAGGACATTTATTAAAATTAGCAGCAGAAAATTCATTAGAAGCACCGATATTGCAGACGGTATATCAAAATTTAAAAGTGTACGAAAAGATGCAAAATGAATGAATTTCCTTTCCATCTTTTTTTAAATGGCAGGCGGGATTTTCTAATCGGCCTACCATGCCGCCAGCGGTCCAGTAAGGCACACCTTATCCGAAGCCGATTCATCTCACGATTAAAATCAATGATGAGTGTTCTCGGCTATTTCATAAAAGGAGGCAGGAAAAAATGGCATCATTATTTGCCGACAAAAAGATCACCATCGCTGCTCCCGCAGCAAAAGTTTGGGAGGTACTCACAAAACGGGGATATACCGATCTTTGGGCACATGAATTCTCCAGCGGCGGTCCGCAATTTCATCTTGAATCAAATTGGCAATTAGGTGATCCGGTACTTTGGAAAGGAGAGGACGGAGCGGTTATTGTCGAAGGGAACGTTACGGCACTTACGCCATACAAGCTTCTCCGCTTTACCGTCTTTGATGTCCGCAGCACAGAGAGGCCTCAGGTAACAGATAAGGACGGAATTACTTATCAGCTTTCTGAAGAAAATGGAAAAACGCTTCTCCATGTCTTACAGGGGGATTTTTCCGTGATGGAAGCTGGCGAAAAATATTGCCGGATGACAGAGAAAATTTGGGACAAAGTATTGCCAAAAGTAAAACAGCTGGCAGAACAAGGGAATTAATGTTTATTCGTGGAAAGGCAACGATCCATGATGATAAAAATTAGTATTTATCATAGGAGTAAAATCCCATTAAAGGCAGGGGTTTTATCCTTTAAATAAATCCGAAAACCCCGGGCATTTTATTGCCCGGGGTTTTTTCGGATTTAAGAAATAGTTAAGAATTAGCGAATGGTTAAAAAAGATTTCCCCGCTATAATGAGCCCTAAGCAAGACAACATTCCAACAGGAGGTGAAGCAATCCGTGATTCTTTAAAGGAGGTTGCTCCAAAGTCAACCAGCATGCATCACGTTCGTTAACTTTCTGAATAAGTACAGAAGTGGAAAAAATTTTAAAAGGGCGGGGATGATAACAGTGAAACGATTTTTATTAGTTGGAGTAATTTTGATGAGTTTTTTATTATTAGCAGCATGCGGACAGTCGGCTGATGAAGGGGATTCTATGAACGGCAGTGACGATTCGATGATGGAGGATCAAAACCAAGATAACGAAGATATGAATGCTGATGATGCAGAAGATTCGATGGAAGACGAATCTGATGAGATGGAGGATAAGGATAAAGAAGACACTGACAGCGACAGTTCTATGATGATGATGACAGGGACGTTTATGGGGCTGAATGGCAATGAGACTTCAGGTATGGCAACGATTGAAGATGGCAAGTTAATCCTGGACGATTTCACTGTATCTGAAGGACCGGATTTATATGTCTATCTGACAAATGACATGATGGATATCGAAAACGGACTTGAGGTAGCAAAAATAGCGCTTGATCAATCAATGCAGACGTTTGATTTAATGGGAGAACAAACGGAAAACTATACGAAAGCAGTGATTTATTGCAAGCAGGCGAATGTTATTTTTGGTGCGGCAGATTTGCAATAGCAAACAATCATCCTGCAATGGAAAAGAAGGGAGGGGATGTGAAATGAAACGAATGGTTATACCAGCTGGTATCTTTTTCATTCTCATATTGACGGTTATCGGAGTCAGTTGGTATATCAACCACCAGCAGGAAAAATCGGACAGCAATAAAGTCATGGCGAAAAATATTAGCTACGGTGAAGAAGATACGGCGATTTTTGCCGGAGGGTGTTTTTGGTGTATGGAACCGCCGTTTGAAAGGTTGAAGGGTGTAAAAGATGTCATTTCAGGATACACTGGCGGGACTGTAGTGAATCCTTCTTATTCAGAAGTATCCGGCGGGTCAACGGGGCATCGTGAAGCTGTTTTAATTCGCTATGACCCGAATTTAATCACTTATGAGCAGTTGTTAGCCGTTTTTTGGCGCCAGATTGACCCGCAAGATGGGGAAGGCATGTTTGTCGACCGGGGAGAACAATATACATCGGCTATTTTTTATTTGAACGAGGATCAGAGACAAATAGCGGAGCAATCGAAAGCGGAAATAGCTGACAGCGGCCGTTTTAATAAGGAAATATATACACCGGTGTTAAAAGCAGGTGAATTTTATCAGGCGGAACCATATCATCAGGATTATTATAAAAAAAATCCGAGCTCCTATAAATTTTACCGTAACGGCTCCGGGCGCGATGATTTCCTCCATAAAGCGTGGGGAAATGAGCGAAACTTAAATCTTCCGGCTTATCCGGATCATTACGATCAGGCAATGTTGAAAAAAAAGCTGACCGAAATGCAATATGACGTGACACAGTCATCAGCAACAGAGCCGGCCTTTCAAAATGCTTACCATGATAACAAAGAACCGGGAATCTATGTTGATATTGTTTCCGGAGAGCCGCTGTTTAGTTCGCTGGATAAATATGATTCAGGGACAGGCTGGCCGAGTTTTACAAAGCCGCTCGAACCAGGAAATATTTATCTGGTGGAAGACAACTCCCTTTTTATGGAAAGGATAGAAGTGCGGAGTAAACATGCAGATTCCCATTTAGGCCATGTATTTAATGACGGTCCTGCACCGACCGGACTGCGTTATTGCCTCAATTCGGCTGCGCTGCGGTTTGTTGCAAAAGCGGATTTGCAAAAAGAAGGCTATGGTGAATACGTCCATTTATTTGAGGATATGAAGTGAAATGATAGCCACATTTGATTTGCTGATCACCCTTATATTCACTATTTTCAAAGCAGCCATCATTATTAAGGGGATCCTTTCATTTCTTCACTTCCGTTAAGCTTTAAATATAAAGGAGTTAATGCGTGATCGTCCTGCTGTGCTAAAATAGTGAAAAAAAGGCGGCGAACAGATGAAGACGATACTCATAGTTGACGATGAAATATCGATTGTGAAAATATGCCAACGTTATTTAGAAAGTGAAGGATTCCAAGTATTAACTGAGGAAAACGGCGAGGCAGCACTGGAATGTTATAGGAAGAATACGGTAGATTTATTGATTGTCGATATTATGATGCCGAAGATGGACGGGTATACATTCGTCAAGCATATTCTTGAGCTCGATGAAAATGTGCCGTTTCTCTTTCTTACCGCTTTAAATCAGGAGAAAGAAAAATTGTATGGACTTACACTAGGTGCCGATGATTTTTTAACAAAACCGTTTAGTCCGCGGGAATTGGTGCTGCGTGTAAAAAATATTTTACGGCGCAGCTCGCGCGGGTCAGAACCGGTCATTTTAAATCGAGAGCCGCTTTTTCTCGACAAGGAAAAGCGGCTGGCAATCATAAACGGTCAGAAACTGGATTTAACAATAAAAGAATTTGATTTATTATGGCTGCTGGCAAATGAGCCGCAGCGCGTTTTTTCAAAATCGGAACTGCTGGAAAAAGTCTGGGGATACGATTTCTATGGGGATGCGAATACGATCAATGTCCATGTCCATCATTTGCGGGAAAAGCTAAATGTCGGAAAAGATAGCCCCGTCCTGATCAAAACCGTTTGGGGATTGGGATATAAATTTGAAGGAACGGCAAGCAAATGAAATTCCGGATGATGTTGATGTTGTCTTATGGCGTTGGCTTGCTGGCAGTTACCATTTTTCTCGGCTTCAGTTATTCGCAGATGATTTTTGATCAACAAATGGTGTTGAATGCAATTCTTATCACGTTAATTTCCAGTATATGCTCTTTTGCTGTTAACTATCTTTTTATGCGCCCGGTTATCCGCTCTATCGCCAGATTAAGCAAGCAGACCCGCGACATCGCTAACGGCCGCTTTAATCAAAGGGTATCTATTTCCCAGCCGCATGAGATTAAGCAATTAGCGGAGGATTTCAATGAAATGGCAGTGCAAATCGGTAAAATGATTGAGAGAATCAGGCAGGAGGAAAAAAACCGCAACGATCTGATTGCCAACTTATCACATGATATTAAAACGCCTTTGGCTTCTCTTAGCTCCTATACGGAAGCATTAATGGACGGCATGGCAAAAGATCCGCAGGAAGCGGACGATTATTTAAGTACGATTAGACGGGAAACGCTGAGATTAACCTATTTAGTGGAGGAATTGCTGCAAGTGGCGGCATTGGACAAAAAAAGTTGGCCGGTAAAAGCGGAAAAAACATGGACAGATCAGTTGTTAATTGAAGCGCTGCGGACTTTCGATATTCAGCTGAAAAATGAGCAACGTGAGGTGCATGTCACGATCGCACCTGATTGTGGGACAATATTCGTTGACCGAAAAACTATATTGAGAATCCTGTTCAATTTAATGGAAAACGCTCTTAAATTTTCTCCACGGGGAACACCGATTGTGATCGAAGTATCCCGTCAGAATAATGAGATACAATTTATGATTGAAGATGAAGGAATTGGCATTTCTAAAGAGGAACAAGCAAAAATATTTGATCGTTTATATCGCGTTGAAAAATCACGCAATTTGTTACATGGCGGTTCCGGATTAGGACTCGCGATTGCGAAAGAACTGGCTGTACAGCACGGCGGAAGGATTGCTGTAGAGAGCGAACTGAACCGTGGCAGCCGCTTTATCGTAACAATCCCGGAAGTTCGTTAAATGAATGTTTTTCTGGAGTGATAAACGGAAACTGCCGCCATGTTAATGATTTCTAAGTTATGAAAGGAAGGCGAACGAAGGAGGGGGAAAAATGAGGAAACAGTTGTGGCTTGCATTCACCTTGATCTTACTAATAGTAGCAGGCTGTGCCCAACAGGACAATACGCAGGATAAAGAAAAAATTTTGGCAGCATCTTTTGCTGAACATGAAGAATCGGCAAGGGGAAAAACGGTGCACCTCTACATGTGGGGCGGCGATCCTCATATCAATACGTACATTGATCAATTCATCGCTCCCCTCTTGCAAAAAAATAACGGCATTACACTAAAGCGGGTTTCCATGGATTCAGAACAGATTATCCAAAAATTGCTGAATGAAAAAGAAGCCGGCAAACAGCAAGGAAGTGTCGATCTGCTTTGGGTAAACGGCGCAAATTTTAAGCTGGCAAAAGACAATGATTTACTTTACGGAAAAATAGCGGATAAGATTCCCAATGCCATGCAGTTCGCAGACCCGCAACTAATGAACACAGATGCCGGAGAAGCAATTAATGGCCTGGAAGTACCGTGGGGGAAAACAGCCTACACTTTCCAATTCAATGCTGCAAAAGTGAAGAACCCGCCTTTGAATCTGGAAGAACTGAAAGCGTGGGTTCAGGCGAATCCGGGGCGTTTTACCCACCCTGTTCCTGATGATTTTACAGGAAACACGTTTATCCGCCAGGTTATTTACGCACTAAATAACGGGGAAATAAAAGGCGGCCTGCCAACGGAAGCGCAGCGGCAAAAAGCATACAGCTATTTAAAAGAAATATCCCCCTACTTGTGGCGCGAAGGAAAGACATATCCAAAATCACTTCAGGAATTAGATCAGTTATACAGCCGTAATGAAATAGACTTTACGATGGGCTTCAATGAGCGAAGAGCGTTCCCGTTTATCGCGGATGGTACGTTTCCGCCTGAAACGAAAACGTATGCCTGGTCCGTGGGAGCAGTGACAAACGCACATTATTTAACCCTTTCCTTTCAAACGGCGGCAGCAGATGCAGCCCTTGTTGTGTTAAACGAACTGCTCTCTCCTGCAGCCCAGCATCAGAAACTGAAAACGGACGTATGGGGAGACGGAACCGTGTTGTTGAAAGACAAACTCGGAAAAGATTGGGAAGCCAAATTCAACGGAGAAACGAGCGAAAGCAATTTTTATAACCAGTGGAAATCTTTAGAGGATTTTCCTGCTTCCATGGCGGAGATCATTGCCCAGGAGTGGGAAGAAGCCATTTATGAATAAAAAAATTGCCTTGGCGATTCCGCTAATAATCGGTGCAGTCGGTTTAGGAAGCATTTGCTTATTACTAGCAAGAATCTTTCACTTCAGTGATAAAAGCGGAATAACGATTCAGACTGTTCTGATAGAAAAACGGGTTCTCCTGTCTTTGCTTCAATCCTTTTTGATAAGTGTCATTTCCGCAATCTTAGCGATCGCTGTCGGTGTCTGGATCGTGCGCAAGCTTGCTTTTCGCATGAAATACAGCACAACGTATAGGGGAAGGAATCGGAATAACGCACGGCGGCTTCGTTTGAAATACAGCGCAGCCTATATGGAAAGGAGAAAGACAGGGCTCCAATATTTGCTGCCGATTCGTATAAAATCCAGTTCTTTGTATCGGAATTATAACAATTGTGAATTGCGGGAAAGTGACCTTTGGCAGCGTGTTTGGAACAGCAGTTTTTATTACCCGCATTTTACCGTTGCCTTTTATATTTATTTTATTTTTTCCTTTCTGTATCCGTATATTGGAGGCTATCAGACGATCTATGGCCCATTTGAAATTATCACAAGCTATTTTTTGAAAGAAGTCCCATTTGTCGTGTTTTACCTTTACCCGACCTATCAGAAAATTAGCGCAGACGAGATCGATATGTACCTGCTGTTCTGTAAGGAAAGAAAGTCTGGCATGTGGCGGACGTTGGAGTGGCCGAAAACGGCACCGCAGCTTAGCGAATTAATGCTCATCCTAGTTGCATTTATCTGGACGGCTTATGAAGTACCAGGGATTGTTGGCAATAGCTATCCAGAGTTTGTTAGTGTGTTGATTTATAACCAGTATTTGGATACAGATCCTGGCAGCCGGCTGCAAAGCTTCGTGCTGATGCTTGTGGTTACGTGTACGCTTCTGTTCATGGCGGTGGTATTATTTGTGGCGACATGGCGCTATCGAAGGCATATTTTTCAAGGGAGTGACCAGTCATGAGAGGGTTTGTCGCACTTCATTATGTCAGTCTGCCTATTTGTTTATGTCTTATGACGGTTAGTAATCCTGCTAATATAAAGTCTATATTTCAAGATCCTTCTTTTGTCTCTGCCTGTTGGAATACGGTCTTCATTAGCGTCACTGTTGCCGCAATACACCTGCTCACTGGAAATCTGGCCGGTTATTATTTAGCGCAGAGGAAACATTGGTTTTGGGATATCCTTTTGCAGCTGCCGCTGCTCGTTCCGTTGTTGATTGTTACTGCTGCCGTTCATTACTGTCTGTTGTTTTTCAATATGTCAGATCAAATCTTAGGTGTTATTATTGTCCATTTATTACCAGGATCCCCATATGCCATTCGGATTTCGCGAAATCGTTTTGCAGAGCTTAATCGGGATCTAACAGGATATATTCGCTTGATGGGAGGCGGGAACTGGAAGATGTTAATGGAAGTTTATCTCCCACTTTTGCAAAAAAGCAATGAAGCGATCGTCCTACTTTCCATTGTGATTTCGATCAGCCAGTACGCTGTGACAGCAATTATCGGAGGGGGAATGGTGCCAACATTGGCAACATTGCTTTTTCCATTTTTTACGTCATCCGACTTGTCACTGGCAGCGACAGCAGTTTTACTAACCGTTTTGCTATCAATGTTAATCGTATGGTCGTTTCGGTTGCTATACACAGGCTTCGTCTGGATCATATCAAGGGGGTAAAAAAATGCCAATTTTGAGTGTAACGGATCTAAAAAAAACGATCGCCGGTAAAGTCTTGTTTTCCGGATTAAATTTTTCTCTGGAAGCGGGTGAGTTGCTTTTATTACTCGGTGCATCAGGCAGCGGAAAAACAACGTTACTGCGGATCCTTGCCGGATTGACTCTATATGACAGCGGCTCGATTGATTCCGTTGTCCAATATGAACGGATCGGTTATATCCAGCAAAAACCAGTGTTATTCTCCCATATGACTGTATTAGAAAACGTCGCGTTTCCGCTCAAGTGCCAAAAAATAAAAAGAAAGGAGCGGGAAAAACGTGCCGCTGTATTTTTACAGCGAATTGGTCTTGGAGATTTTATGGATCGCTTTCCTTACGAGCTCTCAGGCGGGCAGCAGCAACGAATATCGATTGCCCGTGCCTTCATCGCGGATCCGCAATTGATTCTAATGGATGAACCTTTTAGTCATTTGGATGCTGAATTAAGCAGAAAAATACAAGATTGGACGATGAATCTAATACGTAAACAACACCTCGCTGCTATATTAGTTACGCATCATTATGAAGAAGTAAAACGGTTGAATAGCCGTACGATGATATTGCAGGACGGTTGTTTACATGTAGGGACAGGAGCTGCTATTGAGGCATTTTTTGGCCTGAGTCGTAAATGGCAGGGCAAGAACGTGCCGCTTTCACAGTGGCGTTTGTCACAGAGGGGGATTCCCGTAAAAGTATGCAGCCAGATTACCTTATATGGAACAAAGCAATGGCTTGTGGAAACGGCGGATGGTTCCCGCTGTTTTATTGCAGCAGAACGGGATGAAAACCTGCCTGTACCAGCTTTTATTGCCCCGTTGGAAGGAGGAGATTAGGGGGATGTTAGATACGAAAGCAAAACCCTATGTTACCCCGGTATTGAATTTTTTGGCAGATAGAATGCTAAAATGGAGTTTGACAGCGAATCAAGTAACCGTTGCTGCCTTTATCATCGGCATTGCTTCGGTGGTTTTTCTTTACTTTGACTTTGTGATGATCAGCTTTATTCTGTTATGGTTGTCCGGCCTATTAGACGCACTCGATGGAACGATTGCCCGCAAAACAAAGAAAACAGCATTCGGAACCGTTCTGGATGTGACGTTTGATAGATTGGTAGAAGCAGGTATCATCATCGCATTAGCGGTGAAATATCCGCAAAATCAATTGATTCTATTAGTTCTGATGACCAGCATCTTGTTTGGGATAACCGTTTTTCTCGTCATTGGCAATGTGATAAAAAATGACGGAGTCAAATCATTTCACTATGCTCCTGCTCTCGCTGAACGGAGCGAAGGATTTCTATTGTTGTCGGCGATGATGTTCAGCCCGGCAAATGTTTTATTCTGGCCAACGCTTTTGTTTATCGTTGTGGAAACGATCAGCGGGATACAACGGCTGGCAGAAGCCTACAGACAGCTGGAAAGGGAGGGAGACATATGAAAAAGCATAAAGTGATCGTTATTGGTGGTGGTGCAGCCGGTTTATATACTGCGGCAGGATTAGCCCGTTTCGGTGTAGATATAGCACTTGTCGATGCTGCTTCGGAAATGGGCGGTGACTGCCTTCATACAGGATGTGTCCCGTCGAAGACGCTGCTGCATTGGGCAGAAAAAGGCTTGTCCTGGACATCAATTCAAGCAAAAATGAAAGAGACAATCACTATTTTGCAAGAGAATGATAGTGACCGGCGCTTCCGTGATTTAGGAGTAACGTTGTATAAAGGGCATGCTGTTTTTCACGATAAAAAAGTGATCTTGGTCGGCAGGAAAACGATGTTGACAGCGGACAAATTTGTTTTAGCAACGGGTGCCCGGCCGATAATACCATCGATTCCAGGATTATCGCCTGATATGTATGATACCCATGAAACTTTGTTTACCCGCATGTCTTTACCTAAACGAAGCTTGATTATTGGTGCCGGAGCCGTTGGATTGGAAATTGGCCAGGCGTTAGCAAAAATGGGAACGGAAGTAACTTTATTGGACAGGAATCAGCTTTTTCTCCCGGGTTTAGACCGTGAGGTTGCAGAGGCAGCCTACAAAAGGCTCAGCCGCGAACTTTCTATTCATCTTGATTGTAGTATCACGAAAGTGGAACGGACAGAAGGGAAAATTTGTGTCACGATTCATAATGAGAAGCAGCTTTTTACAGATCACTTATTTATCGCTGCCGGCCGGCAGCCGGAGACAAGTAGCTTGAGGCTCGATACCGCAGGTGTGGAAAAAAATCCGAAGCAAAATATCAAAGTGAATGCGTATCTGCAGACAACGAATCCGCACATTTATGCAGCAGGAGATTGTATCGGTGCACCAATGCTGACACATGCTGCCGGCGAAGAGGCACGTACCATCATCACCAATCTTATATTTGGGCGGGTAAAAAAGATGTCCTATCACGGGATGGCAGCTGTGATTTATACAGATCCGGAAATATATCAGCTTTTTTCTGCGGAAGTTCAAGGAAAAGAGCAAGTCTATACGTTTACATCGAGAGGTACAGACACAGACAGATTTATTATTGATGGTGAACCTGATGCAATTGTGAAAATAAAAACAAATAAAAAAGGCAGAATTCTCGGTGCACAGGCTGTCGGAACGTTAGCTTCATCGTATATGCAGCTCGTTGCTTCCATAGCTGTTGGAAAAAGATCTTTGGCTGCTCTTGCCAGTATTCCTTACCCATATCCTCTGAAGTCGGAGATTTTGAAAACAATCGCAAACCAGTATTTGTTGGAAAAATTTCAACATCCATTTGTTCAAGCAATTTTACGTGTATGGCTTCGTTTACGCAGGCTGAAAGGGGAAAAAAGATGAATGAAAAATGGAAAAAACGCAGGTTGCTAATAGCTGTCACCGTATTGCTTTGCCTCGGATTGGCAGGCGCTTATTACAGTCATAGCATTAATCTGCATGCCTTAAAAAGATTAAGCGGGTTTGTGCAAGACTTAGGGATTTGGGGCGAATTGGGATATATTCTTTTATATACAATCCGGCCATTGCTGCTTTTTCCGGCAACACCGTTGACATTGTTTGGCGGCTACACATTTGGGGCATTTCGCGGCACCATACTAGACATTATTGGAGCGGGAAGCGGTGCTTGTCTGGCATTTTTTCTCAGCAGGTATCTCGGCCGTGAGACCGTGGTATCATGGCTTAAGAATAAAAAAGTAGCGAAACTGGATTCTTATTTAGGCAATAATGGTTTTCTGGCAGTGCTCTATCTGCGCATCATTCCTTTTTTACCATTTGACAGCGTTAATTACGGGATGGGAATTACTGCTGTTAAAGCCCGTGATTATGTAATCGCAACTTATCTTGGCATTATTCCCGGTGCCTTCACGTTAAATTTTCTCGGTTCATCGCTGCACGAGTGGAATAGTCAATTGTGGGTTGCAATCGCTCTATATGGCATAATGGCAATTTTACCACTGATTGTAAAAAAGTTCAGCAAGAGAGCCGCTGACTGAATGGCTGATAAAGGATGGTGAACGGCTAATATAGATAAAGGATGGAAAGTGGCAGATAAATTTTTGGAATGGGGACAAAAACTCCAAAAACGGGGACATAAATACAAAAGAAGGGATCATAAATCCTGAAAATGGGGACATAAACTCTAAAAATGAGGACAAAAATCCAAAGAATAGGAACATAACACCCGAAAATGAGGATAAAAATTCAAAAATTAAGGGAGCGAATCCCATTAAAGAGGTTATTTAATCCGGAATGGGGTCATAAACTCAAAAATGAAGACAAAAATCCAGGTGAATGGGGCAAAACTCTTAGAATAAGGACATAAACTCCAAAAACGGGGACATAAATCCAAAACAAGGGAACATAAATCCTGAAAAAGAGGACATAAACTCTAAAAAAGAGGACATAAATCCTGAAAATGGAGAGAAAATTCAAAAAATTATTGTTATTTCTTCTAAAAAGAAGACCTCTAACACAAAAAGCGGTAGAGGTCTTCTCATCTCATGCTAATCAGCTAAGGAAAGCGATGATCTATCTTTAGATACAGACAAGGTCTTTGTTGATCCACAAGCATGATCTTTTGCTGATTTTCATTAAGCATACTTCCAGATTACTTTTTATTCCGATATAAATACATCGTTAATGGCGCAAAGACAACGATAAGAATACCGGACGCGAGAAATACAAGACTGATATCGTTAATAGACGGTGTCCCGTGCATCAACCCGCGGACTGCAGTGACAAGCAACGTAATCGGGTTCACATTGACAACAGCTTCGAGCACGTCCGGCATCGTCTCCGGATCAACAAAGGTATTACTGGCAAAGGTTAATGGGAATAGAACCATCATACTGACGCCTGTAACTGCCTTCTCTGTGCGCATCACTAAACCGAGGGTCGTCCATATCCAAGATAAACTGAATGAGAAAAGAAGCAAAAGCCCTACTCCGAGCAGAACACCGACAAGGCCCCCTTCCGGGCGGAAACCAAGCAACAGACCTAACAATATCATGATCGTAGAGGCAATGGAGTAACGAACCATGTCCACAAGTAATGCGCCTACGAGAACGGATGGCCGCCAGATCGGCAGCGTACGAAAACGATCGAAGGTTCCTTTGGAAATATCATTATTCAAATCGACGCCGGTGTACATGGTGATCATTGCGACGGTCATCACTAAGATACCCGGGAGAAGGAATTGCAAATATTCACCAGTGGATCCGGCTAATGCTCCACCGAAAAGATACGTGTACATTAATAAGAAAATAATCGGAAATAACGTTACATCAAACAGTTGCTCAGGGACATGTTTAATTCGTAAAAGCGCCCGCCATGCGAATGTGATACATGCAGATAAAGCACTTGGACGTGCCGGTCTTGTCCGGGGGGAAATCGCCTGCAGCAATGTATTTTCAATATTATTGCCAGTATTCATGCTTTGACAACCTCCGTTTCTTTTTCTTCGGTTTCTGCCGGCCGTCCGGTCAGTGTAAGGAATACTTCATCAAGGCTTGGCTGCCCGAGAGAAAAATCAGTGACGGTAATATTGGACCGGGCCAGTTCTCCCAACGCGGCAGCAACCCGTGCTGTATCTGTGACCCGTGCGGAAAGGGAAGTAGGATCGGAATCAAGTTGAATCGGGACATTCAGATGCTGTGCCAACAGCTGTTCTGCCTGATGGCGCATTTGCGGATCCAGCAGGCGCACATGCAATGCTCCTGATCCGACGGATGCTTTCAGTTCACCGCTCGTTCCTTCTGCAATCACTTTTCCATGGTCAATTACGGCTATTCTATCGGCTAACTGATCCGCTTCATCCAAGTATTGGGTGGTGAGTAAAACAGTCGTGCCAGTGTTGACAAGGGCACGAACAATGTCCCAAACCTGGTTACGGCTGCGCGGATCCAGTCCTGTTGTTGGTTCGTCAAGAAAAAGCAATTCAGGGGAGATAACAATACTGGCAGCTATGTCAATCCTGCGCCTCATCCCGCCGGAATATTTTTTTACTTGGCGAGTTCCTGCTTCCTCCAAGCCAAAAGCATGAAGCAGTTCACCGGCACGCTCCTTCGCTTGTTTTCTGTTGTAACCCAAAAGTCTGGCAATCAAGATTAAATTCTCGATACCAGTAAGATTTTCATCAATGGAAGCAAATTGTCCGGTTAAACTTACTTTGCTTCTTACGGAGTCGGCTTCGCTAAGCAAATTATGACCAAGTACACGCGCTTGTCCTGCATCCGGCTGCAACAAGGTAGCCAGCATCCGAATTGTCGTTGTTTTTCCGGCACCGTTCGGACCAAGGACACCATAAACCGTTCCTTTACGTACAGAAAGATCGAGACCATCCACAGCGCGATTATCCCCAAATGTTTTCACGAGTCCAGTTGCCTCAATGGCAAAGTCCATTTTTCCCAACCTCCGTATTTTTTCAAATTTTTAGCCCACACAGAATGAATTGAAATGATGAAAAAACATGATAATACCGACTTGTAAAAATACTTCGTTTTTAATACCATTTTAAAAAATTTTTAAAGAGTTGTGTCTTAAAAAGTGGGCTACCAATACAGTAACTTATATAATGAAAATTCGCAATATTACCTTACTTGATTAATTTTTTACCAATTATGAAATAGCTCGTTCATCATATTTAGTGATACCGTGATTTTCTCCCACATAGAATACTATAAAGCAGTAAGGGTGTAACGGCCGCTTAACTGCGAAATAAGGGGGGATCCGCTATGTCCGAAACGGTCATCACAAAGGAATTATTAGCTCATTATCACAACTTAAATAAAATCAATGAGCTTCTTGAGCAAATAAAACAGCAGCATGGAACCTTGGAACAGGAAAGATCTGCGGCAGAATAAGAACGGATTGCATTTCTGGAAAATATAAGCTAGTTCACTACAGCCATGATATAGAAATTCAAAGAGAAACATAAAAAATTTATATTCAGTTTACATTCTTTTGTTAACATGATAATGAGTAAAAAATATGGCATAATGATAATATAATCAAAATGAGTAACATGATATTGTTGACTACTTTTGACTTAAAGAACCAGATACGTTAAGATTACTCTATCAGATGGAATACATGGATGAAGAATAGGTTAAAGCAATATCAATCCTGCCTGTCTGAAGCATGGCTACTTCACAAGTACTGAAATAATCTCATACTTCAGATGTATGTTTTTGATCACATTCTATTAGATAATATATATAGCTCAATAAATAATTAGAGGAGGGTTACTTTATGAACATCGGTATTTTTACCGACACGTATTATCCTCAAATTAGCGGTGTTTCAACATCCGTCATTATATTAAAAAAAGAACTTGAATTACTCGGACATCATGTTTATATTTTTACTTCATCTGATTCACAGGCGGATTTAGAAAATGAGAAAGGGCATGTCTTTCGTTTTCCAAGTTTCTCAGCGCTTGTTGTGCCCGATAGAAGGCTTGCTGTTTTAGGATTTATAAAGGCAGCGCAAATTGCACAACGCCTTAACCTTGATATTATTCATACACAAACAGAGTTCTCAATGGGTTTGATGGGCAAGCATGTCGCGAAAAAGCTTGCGATTCCATTTGTCCATACGTATCATACAATGTATGAGGATTATTTACATTATGTTGGCAAAGGCTATCTCATCACACCGAAAATGGTTGAAAAATTAACACTTAATTTTTGCAAGCAGGCACATACCATTATTGCACCAACAGCAAAGGTGTACAAAAAATTGCATGAATATGGTGTTCAAAATCATGTTGAAATTATTCCGACAGGGATTGATTTTTCAAAATTTAGTCAATCTAAAGTAAGGGAAAATCAGCTTTCCAATATACGCAGACAATTAGGACTGCATCCGGATGATAAGATAATTATAACGATATCAAGACTGGCAAAAGAAAAGAATATTAGTGCGATTATTAAAGCCATGCCGGATGTGATCAGACAGCTTCCTCAAGCAAAATTGGTTATTGTCGGGGATGGACCATCCCGTTTAAAGCTTGAGCAGTTAGCAATTGAATTAAATTTACAACAGCATTGTTTTTTTACCGGACAAAAAGAATGGAGAGAAATACCGTTATATTATCGATTAGGGGAAATTTTTGTTAGTGCCTCAACTTCTGAAACCCAAGGCCTGACTTATTTTGAAGCAATGGCATCAGAAATGCCTGTCGTTGCAAAGAGAGATGCGAGTTTAAAATCAGTTATAGAGGATCATGTTACAGGTTATCTGTTTGATCATGATCAACAATTAGCCGACTTACTAATACGGGTATTCCAGGAAAAAGAACAGTGGCCAAAATTAGTTGAAAACGCAAAACAACGCATTTATCCGGTTTCTTCAAAACAATTTGCGGGCGATGTTGAATCGGTTTATCAGAAAGCTGAAAAAGAATATGTGATTCCAAACGAAAATCGGTTAAAAAGTTCACTTCACAGTATGTCAACATTTATTTTGTTGACGGGAAGAAAGGTTCATATATCCAGAAAAGCGAGCCGTCATAAATGATTGAGTTAAATATGTTTTCATCAGCAGAAAAAGTAAAAGGTCAGGGAGTCGCTTCGGCGTATCGTGAATTAGTCAATGTGATTGATACACAATTGCGCGGGAAAGTGAACATGACGATAAATAAATGGAGAAAAGCGGATATTACACATTATCACACCGTTGATTTTCAATTCTTTCTTTCGACGTTCTTTAGTAAAAACCGTGGTCTCAAAATTGGTTATGTTCATTTTTTACCGGAAACATTAGAGGATAGCCTAAAGCTGCCAAAGCCGATTCGCTTGCTTTTTAATCATTATTTAATTTATTTTTACAAAAGAATGGATGAATTAATTGTTGTAAATCCATCTTTTATACCGAAACTGGCGGCATATGGCCTAAAAGAGGAACATATTCACTATATGCCAAACTTTGTATCAAAAAAAACCTTCTTTCCAATTCGAAGTGATGAAGAGAAAAGATTGCTTCGCGAAAAAAATCAATTGCTTCCTGATCAATTTATTGTAATTGGTGTTGGACAAGTACAATATCGAAAAGGTGTATTAGATTTTATCGAGACCGCAAGGCGTCTTCCTAATGTCAGGTTCATTTGGGTAGGAGGTTTTTCGTTTGGTAAAATTACAGCAGGATATGATGAATTGAAAAAAATTTATGAACATCCTCCTGAAAATGTCCGCTTTACCGGTATTGTAGAAAGAGAAAAAGTAAATATGTATTACCAGATGGCAGATATGTTATTTCTGCCTTCCTTTAATGAATTGTTTCCAATGACGATATTAGAAGCGATGAATTGTGAAATTCCATTGTTATTGAGAGATTTGGATTTATATAACTCGATATTAGAAGGATATTATCTAAAAGCTGCAGATATTCCCGCATTTGTGTCGATTATCGAACAAATGCAAGAGGATCGTAACGCTTACAGACAGGCAAAACAGCGTGCGATCAGCGGTGCTGCGTACTATAGCGAAGACAAATTAGCGAATCTATGGTATGAGATGTACCATCGTTTACTTAAGGAGAGTTCCATGCATGTTAAAACGCACAAAACAAACGCTGATTAATTTGGCGATCATTTTACTAATTAGTTTAGGTTTCATCGTTTTTAAATTCCGGGATGTAAATCCTGCTGAACTATTTAGCGGTATAAAAGAAATTAATTTATTTTTTATCTTTCTTGCGATGCTTATCATGCTGGCCTATTGGCTGCTGGAATCCCTCGTTTTGTATCAAATGTCTCATGCGAGAGCTCCAAAGCGCCGCTTTGTTTCCGCTTTTCAAATAACGATGATCGGCCAATTTTTTAATACAATAACACCGATGCAGACCGGCGGGCAGCCTGCACAACTGTATATGCTGCAAAAGCATGGCGTTGATGTAGGCTCTGCCAGTTCGATTTTGTTGATTAAATTTGTCATTTTTCAGGCAATGCTTGTTGTCAATTTTGTCATCATCTTGTTTTTTGGCTACAAAGAATTAGTCACCAGCTTTCCGCAAATGAGCTATTTAGTACTGATCGGCTTTGTTGTTCATTTAGTCGTTATCATTTTTCTGCTTATTGTAGCGAAGAGCAAAAAAACGGCTCATACTTTGGTCCATTTTATTCTGAAACCTCTTGTATTATTTGTCGGAAGAGAAAAAAGAAACAAGTATGAACAACGAGTGGACAAAAAAGTAGATACTTTTCATGAAGAAAGCAAGCGTATCGGTAAAAATTGGCGGCTCATCATTACAGGGTGCATTTTAACCAGCATCCAACTGTTTCTGTTTTTTAGTATTCCTTACTTTATTTTAGAAAGTCTTGGAATTTCGCATGGCGGTTTTTTTGCAGCTTTGGCTTTTCATGCTTTTATCATTATGTTCTCCTCGATTGTGCCGACGCCGAGCGGGACAGGAGGGGCCGAATACAGCTTTGCCGTATTATTTGGCAGTATGATGGGAAAACATGAATTATTAATTGCCCTTATTCTGTGGCGTCTGATTTCTTCTTACAGCTGTCTGATTTTCGGTGGAATTGCTTTGTCTTTTGGTTCGCGCAGAAGAAAACTGGATCCGTCATCGTAATCGTTGGTTAATATTTCTAAATCGTGACTAAAAAAGAAATTTTGACGTTTCGCTTCCGTTTTTTTGAAATAAGAAAGTAAATAAAGTCAGATTTATCTTGATTGCATCGATTAAGAAGCTTCATTTGAAATATAGATTGCTATTTACCTGAAAAAAAGGAAGTAATATTTAATATTTTCCTATCTGAAAATTCTTTCCAGTTCAACTACATCAATTCCTTGCTCACTGCGTTCAATTCCGACCAGTTTTATCCCGCTTTGTATGATTAATTCCTGGATTAATTCGTATGTTGATTGTTCGACCAAGACAGTCTGCTTATTATTTAGAAAAGGCATTTTTGCTAGAATACTCAGTGCCTGCTGCGCACCCGCAGTAAGAAAAATATTTTCTTCTGAAGTAAAAACCTGATGTTCACATAAATGATGAACGGGCACTTTTCGCAAAGACTCCAAAAAAGAGGAGTGTATCAAACAAAAAAAGCCAGAGATGTTTTATGATCTCATGGCTTTTTTTGTTTGATATTACGTTGCGTTTAAAGTGTTCTTAAAGACCGCACTTCAGCTGTGCATTACAATTTGTGCAAGTGTTGCAGCCACCGATTTCGATGACTTTTCCTTTGCGGCAGACAGGGCATGTATTGCCGACCTCTGAGCCGATTGTTACATCTGTTGAACGGAGATCATTGATTGTATCAACAAGCACCACATGCTGTTTCTGTTTTTCGGGTTGCTTTTCGCTTGTTTCTTCAAAGCTGTTTTCTTCTGCTTTCAATGTTAATACTTGTGTATCACGTGAACCGTCAACATAGACTGTTCCGCCCTTGGCACCGCCATGGTATAAACGTTCGTATACTTTCTCGACCTGCTCTACACTATACCCTTTCGGAGCATTGACTGTTTTACTGATAGAGCTGTCAATCCATCTTTGGATGACGCACTGCACATCAGCATGTGCCTCCGGTGAAAGTTCCATTGCTGTCACAAACCAATTTGGCAGATGTTCGGGATCAGCTTCAGGATGCTTGTCTAAATATTCTTGAACTATATCTGCTTTTACTTCAATGAACTTACCTAAACGCCCGCTCCGATAATAAGAGAAGGAGAAATAAGGTTCAAGTCCGGTTGAAACGCCGACCATTGTACCGGTAGATCCGGTTGGGGCAACTGTTAATAAATGGGAATTACGAATCCCGTTTTCTAAAACAGCCTCTCTGATGTCTTCCGGCATTCTTTTCATATATCCTGTTTCCGTAAAAGCTTTGCGCAAACGGGCTGTCTCTTCTTTTGATGTACCTGTTAAAAACGGAAAGCTTCCCTTTTCCTTCGCCAGCTCAATAGAAGCACGATAAGCTGATACGGCTATCGTTTTAAACACTTCATTAATCAGCTGATTGCCTGCGACAGAGCCGTACTCAGTTTCGCAATAAATAAGCAAATCATGCAGACCCATGACGCCGAGGCCGACACGGCGTTCACCAAGCGCTTGCTTCTTATTTTCTTCGAGAAAGTATGGAGTCGCATCGATGACGTTATCTTGAAGTCTTACTCCTACTTCAACAGTATGTTGTAATTTTTCAAAATCAACAGTTTTCTTTTCCTTATCAACCATTTCAGCGAGATTAATCGCTGCAAGGTTACAAACACTAAATGGCGCGAGCGGGTCGGGTAGAAGACGGACGAGTTAGTAGTATAATCTACCACTTTTTCCGACCTCCCCCTGCGAACCGTACGTGCATGTTTCCCCGCATACGGCTCTCTCAGTTAAATTTCATCGAGTTCTGACAAACTTATAATTTACAACTTGTTTTTGTGCAACTTACTATGACATTCTTCACACAAAACCAGTGTTTTACGATTTCTTGATATCATCATCTCCACCCAGAATGGAGGTTTCTTATCTTTGTATTTCTTTTTGAGGTCTTTTAATTTTCTTACATGATGGGCTTCGTAACTTTTCTTTATATCATCAGTTCCGCAAATTTCACACTTGTTAGCCATTAACCTTTTGACGATGCCGTTTCTTTCGCTATATTTATTTACACTTGGAAGTTGGTCATCTAAATGGTTGGCGTTTCCAACATAATCGTTTTTACTAAAACCATCGTTGTAGTATTTGTAGATTATGTCGTCTTTTGGTGCTTTACGTTTGATGACAATTCCGATTGTTCCATCGACCTCGTATTTTTGCCTGACTTTAGCGACTGACGTTCGCATTTTAACTGCAATTGTTTTGGCTAAACTGGTTCGGTGATAATGTTTGAATCGATTCAACTGGTTAGCAACATTATCTGCCATTCGGTAATAGTTATATAACCCTCTTACTTCTGAAGCGTAAATACTAATGATTTCCGCTATGTCTAAGTTGGTTAACTCTTTCCGATGAACCGCTTTACCATTTCGAGTAAATTCCTCTAGCTTTTTCGTTATTGCTTCTCTCGGTACCATTAGCCTTGGTATTCCGTTTACCGCTCTCGAGATGCGTCCATTTGATTTCTTCACAAGGTATGTGTTGGAGTCATGTATATACATTTCATACCCAAGGAATTTCACAGGATTTTTGAAGTTTGTGATAAGCGTTTTTTCTTCGCTTAATGAGAGCTTTAATTCAGTTGTTAGAAATTCCCCAACTTCCTTTTTTATTTGCTTTGTTAGTTCTTTGCTTCCTATAACCCCTATGACAAAGTCATCGGCGTAACGAACATATTTTACTCTTACAAAATCGGAATCCATTTCATCAAGAACTTTATGGTTACGTCTTTCGATTTCTAATAGTTGATACTCATTGATAAGTTCTTTTCTTATATGGTCGGAACTTTTGATGTCGTCTATTTTTTTCGAGAGTCTTAACATTTTTCCGTTAATGCGATTGTAAGTTGGATTCATTTTTCGCTTCTTTTTGTTCGTTTCGTATTTAGGAATCAGAACATTCTCTACAAACTCATCTAGTTTATTTAAATAAATGTTAGCCAATATAGGGCTTATTATTCCACCTTGGGGTGTTCCTGAGTATGTTTTCTTAAATACCCACTCTTCCATATACCCTGCTTCTAACATGCGTTTAATTAGTTCTAAGAACCGACCATCATGTATATTCTCATTTAGGATATTTAGTAAGATATCATGGTTGATGTTATCGAAAAATCCTTTGATGTCTCCTTCGATAACCCATTTGATACCTGTCCATTCTCTTTTGACCTGTTTTAAAGCTGTGTGACAACTTCTGTTAGGTCTAAATCCATGTGAGCTTTTACTGAATTTCGGTTCGTAAATGGCTTCGAGAATACTTCGGCTAATTTCTTGAGCCAATTTGTCATAAAAGCCAGGAATTCCTAAAGGTCTTTTTGAACTATCCTTATTAGGAATGTAAACTCGTCTTACTGGTTTGAAATGATATTGTTCGTTTTTCATGAGTTCAATAACTTCATTTACTTTTTTCATTCCAAAACCATCTATTGTTTCTTCGTCAGTGCCTTTAGTCATGTTTCCTTCTTTTGCATATATCTTTCCATATGCTTGGAGGTAAAAGTCTGGGTTAAATAAGTTTCGATATAGTCTATCGAATTTGTAGTGTTTGTCAGATTTTGATTTACTCTCGACGATACCTAACACTGTTTCAGCTTTTTGCATTTCGCATACCTCCTCAATGTTTTGTATCTACTTTAACCTGCTGTCCTTCGCCAGCACCCATAATGACTGATTAGGTCGGGTGTCATATATGCCTCCATATATGTGTGGGCGGTTTTCCCGCTTCCGATTTACGGCTATACCTGTTATTTCAGGTTCCTCGGACTACTATGACAGCTCCGTCCTCCGCTAATAGATATTCAGGAATCACAGAGGTTTCACTTTTAGGGTGTAACATGTATTCCATAGTCTTTAGACGTTCCTAGCGAAGAATCAAAGGTTCACTATAATAATCACTGGTTCTACTTAGGCTTCCCGTTCGATTCTTATCACACTTATCGTGCTTCGGTGCTTAGGAGGATATTTACCTTGACGAGCAACCAATCATGGTAACTCAAGCACAATCTCATTTTAACTGCGAAGTATGAGATTCTCTGCGGTTCGAGCGAAGAATCTAGGATTAAGGCAGTTTAGCTTTAGCCATATAGAACTTGGACTCGCAGAACGAAGGCTTTTCGCAGTTTACTTTCTTCTTCCGCTTTTCCGACATGCTATTGTCCCCGGTGGTGTTTCTCCATCCAAGTAAGTCGGCTGTCCAGAGAGATGTAATCCTAATCTCTCACCTCTTTAGGTAATGATTATTATGCTACCTTTCGCACCTGCTCCCCACATGGATTGGTGGCAACGACTTTTTGACCATAGCTTTTTGCGTTTGTCATGTCGTTTGCATTATCAATGAAAAATATCCCCGGTTCCGCTGAATAGGTCGCACATATATTAATTAGGCTCCATAATTCTTTTGCCTGTATTTTTCTGTAAACACGAACTTTATTCCCGAGTTTTTCCCATTCGCGTACGTCACCTATTTTATGCCATTCTTCATTATAATGTTTCATTTCCTCTGCTGTGTAGCTTTCTGTGGCCGGAAATCGCAGTTCGTATTCAGCGTCCCTGTCAACAGCATCCATGAAATCTTTTGTTAAACAGACAGATATATTGGCGCCTGTTAAAAACTCAGGGTTATGAACGGAAAAATGTCCGCCGGTTGCTAATTTCTCCTCGGCTTCTTTTATAATGCTTTCGCTGAAACCGCCTAATCCGGGAATATGCTTATAGTTGATAATTCCTTGATACATCGCTTTTTCCTGTTCGGTAAGCGGCGTGAATTTCAATTTCTCTTGTGCATATTTTTGGATTGTCGGATCATTTGTATTCTCAATCAAAAAACGTAAAATGCGCGGATTTTGCATTTTCGAGATAATAAATTCAATAATGTCAGGATGCCAGTCCGCCAGCATAATCATTTGTGCGCCCCGCTTATTGTTACTCACTCCATTTAAATGGGCCAGGTCATTTCTGCCTGGCTCTTATGCTTTCACATAAGATCAGACTATATCATCAAAGAAGAAAATATAAGTTCCCCTTTGTCTCGCGCCCCATAGCCCCGTCTCTGTAAGCTACGGTTTACTCCTTCCTTATTTTCCAAAGGAATAACCTCCTCTATCAATAATTTGGAATACTTAGGAAGTTTCAATAGTCGTTGAACGTTCTTCTTCGTTTCCCAAGAAGCTTCGCTGCTGATTGCCCATTGGTTTCATCCTTCTAATTTTTAAGCTGTCACATCTACCATTACTGGTTCTGTTGTAGCTTAGAAGGCTTTAGGGTGTTCCAGCAATTCACGAGATTTTAATCCCGCCGGGTGGGCTGTTTAACGGGATCCACCTTGTTCTACCAGGTGAGTCAGCTTTGCAATGTCATCAAGCCATGATACGGAACCGGATGATTTGCCGTTTACACCTTTTGCAAGCGTGTTACGCGGTCTTAATGTAGATCCATTCGTGCCGACACCGCCGCCGCGGCTCATAATTTCCATGACTTGTTTGCGATGCTCGGAAATGCCTTCCCTAGAATCTTGAACAAATGGCATCACATAACAATTAAAGTATGTTACATCTGTATTTGCTCCTGCTCCGTACAAGACCCGGCCAGCCGGGATAAAATGCAGTTTGACTAATTCCTGATAAAACTTTTCAAACCATTCTTGCCGCTTTTCTGCCGTCTTTTCAACAGCAGCCAGTCCGGTCGCATTCCGCTTCGCGATTTGTTCATAAAAAAGTTCAAGCGGTTTTTCAATAACATCTAATGATTTTGTAATAATCCCGGTTTTAACCTCTTCTTCATGATCAAGAACGCCGCGAAACTCTTCCTCTACCTGTACCTTTGCCGCTTTGTTTTCCCAATCAATATCAACGATATAACCAAGTCCTCTTGCCGGAAATTTCGGATCCTCTTTTATCGTAAGGACGACAAAGTCTCCTGCAGTTAAGGTTATTTTTTCTGTATCCTTGAATGCATATCGGTCAATCATGACAAGACGGGAAACCCCTTTATGAGTAAGATGCATCTCCGGGGTAATAGGATGAACCTGAGGAAATAGTGCAATATCCTCATTCAGCCGTTTTACATCCATTTTCATTTGTTGATTTAGTGCAATCGTCATGCATGCAACTCCTTTCGCATCATCCATCCCTTCATTCTATAAAAGATGCCTGTTCAGCAAAATCTTATTCGCTATATAGTCGGTAATCTTTTAAAAAGTCAGGCTGGATGTATGAAGTATTATTAAGAGTATCACATCGAAAAGGCAAAATCAATATAT
>JAGKQJ010000170.1 GCA_017898095.1 Bacillaceae bacterium Marseille-Q3522
CATGTAGGAATAGAAAAAGTGTAGGGTGGAGAAGAGGTTGATAGATGAATCATAAAATTTCATTTTTTATTTGGCTTTCGCTTACCGTGATTGTTTTATATACGATTTTTCATGCTTCCGGAACTCCGTATAAAAAACAAGATATCAGACCAATATTAGAAGACATCGTGGCTTTGGATAAGGATAGTTTGCCGTATATTGCTTTCCATTACGGAGAATACGGGTTCATAACGACAGAAAAGCCGTATACTTTCATAGAATTTATCATTCGTAAGATGGGGCATGTTTTTGAATATATGGTTGTTGCATTTTTGTTCATTCGGCTGCTGCAATTTTCAAAGCTAAAGTTTTCTGTATGTTGTTTGCTTGGATTATCGCTTGCCTTTCTTGTTGCCTGTTCGGATGAATGGCATCAATCTTTTGTGCCGGGCAGAACCGGTCAGGCGATTGATGTTTTTACATTTGACTTATTAGGGATAACGATTGGTGTGCTCATTTGGATGTTGATTCACACAAGGGGAAAAAGAAAGTGCAGGAATTGATAACGGTTTGAAACCGGATTTTGATTTGCAGCGTAGTCCATCTGCACCAACGATAAATTTCCCCGGAAATATACAAGAGTTTTCTAATTCCTCAATAAAAAGATTTTCCATTGTTGTGGGGATGATGATAAAATGGGAGGAAGGGGGGAAAACTGTGCGAAAAAAAATAATAACGTTTTTTTTATTTTTTCTCTTAATCATAATTGTTGGTTGTGAAAAACCGGTGCAACCTGGTGACCGATTTTCCGAGTATATGGATTTATGGAAAGAACAGAAATTTGACGAAATGTACGGCTTATTATCAAAAGAAGCGAAGGCGGCAGTGAGCAAGGAAGATTTTGTCGGTCGATATGAAAAAATCTATGAAGACTTAAATATTACAGATTTAACTCTTATTTATGAAGTGAAAGAAACAGATGATTCAAGCGAGAAAATCTCCTTTCCGTTTCAAGCAAGCATGAACAGTGTTGCGGGAGAAATTTCTTTCTCCCACGAAGTACAGCTTGCAAAAGAAGAAACAGATGATAAAAGCAATTGGTATGTGAATTGGGATAGCACCTATATTTTTCCGGAACTGCAGGAAGGAGATAAAATTGGAATGTCTTCCGCGCCTGCGGTCCGTGGAGAAATTCTTGATCGTACGGGAGATGTACTTGCTTTAAACGGAACATTATATGAGATTGGCATTGTTCCCGGTGAGATAGAAGGACAGGAAGCAGAGATAACCGGCAACCTGGCAAATTTGCTCGGGATATCGGAAAAGCAGATCACTAATGCCTTAAATGCTGATTGGGTAAAACCAGATCTTTTTGTCCCAATTAACAAACGAATTTCTCCTGATAATAAAGAACTCATCGAACAAATATTTTCCTTGCCGGGTGTGCAAAAACAGAATGTCGAAGGCCGTGTCTATCCTTTTGGCGAAGCTGCATCACACTTAATCGGCTACGTCGGTCCGATAACAGCGGAGGAATTAGAGAAGAACAAAGATAAAGGATATTCAAGCACTGACGTGATTGGCAAACGTGGTTTAGAGCAAGTATTGGAAGACCGCTTAAGAGGAGAAGACGGGATAACCGTATATATAACAAAAGCGGATGGTACGGAGACGACTTTAGCGGAAAAACCGGTGCAAAACGGCGAAGATATTCAATTAACAATTGATATTGGCTTGCAAAAAGCAATCTTTGATCAATATGGCGGAGCTCCGGGCACTGCTGCAGCGATTCATCCGCTAACCGGAGAAACATTGGCGCTTGTAAGCAGTCCGGGGTTTGATCCCAATGCGGCTGCTTTAGGGTTCACTTCTGAGCAGCGGACAGCTCTTGAAGCGGATGTAAGGCAGCCTTTATTAAACCGGTTCCGTGCCACATATGCGCCTGGATCAGTTATGAAGCCGATTGTCGGCGCCATCGGGTTAAACGAAGGTGTAACAACATTGGATAAGACCTTAGATGTGAAGGGATTAACATGGCGGAAGGATGATTCCTGGGGGGATCACTATGTGACAAGAGTGAAAGATCCGGGGGGTCCGGAAAATTTTGAACAGGCGATGATGTATTCTGATAATATCTACTTTGCCCGGGAAGCACTTGACCTTGGAAAAGAGAAATTCACCGCTGGTTTAAAAAGCTTTGGCTTCGAAGAGGAAATGCCATATCCATATCCGCTAGAAGTTTCGAAAATAGGGACGCTTGATAGTGAAGGTCTATTAGCCGATTCCGGTTACGGACAAGGACAAATTGAATTTAATCCATTGCATTTAGCTGCAGCCTATACAGCGTTTTTAAATAAGGGTTCGATTATAAAACCGATCCTGTTTAAGGATGAAGAGCAGAGTCAAATATGGAAAGAAAATGTGATTAATGAACAAGCAGTAAATGCAGTTGCCGCTTCCCTTGTAAAAGTAATTCAGGATCCGCAAGGTACCGGCCACAGCGGGCAGATTGAAGGGATGCCGTTAGCAGGTAAAACAGGAACTGCGGAATTAAAGCTGAATAAAGACGAAAAAGGGAAGGAAAACGGTTGGTTTGTTGTTTATAATACAGACAACCCCCATATTTTGCTTGCGATGATGCAGGAGAGTGTGAATGAATCCGGCGGTACAAGAGCAGTTATTGAGAAGGCACGTAATGTACTCTCCACGAGATAACAAGCAATTTGAAATACAATTAAGAGAAAGCGTACCGGTGCTCTTACTATGTAAAGCAGTTTAAATGTATGAACCGATGGAGGGATAGTATTGAAAAAAATTAGAAAAGCGATTATTCCGGCAGCGGGTTTGGGTACCCGCTTTTTGCCGGTTACAAAAGCGATGCCAAAGGAAATGCTGCCGATTGTTGATAAACCAACCATTCAATATATTGTTGAAGAAGCAATTGCTTCAGGGATCGAAGATATCATTATCGTTACCGGTAAAGGGAAACGTGCAATTGAGGATCACTTTGACAATGCACCGGAATTAGAGAATAATTTATTAGCTAAGAAAAAATACGATCTACTTGAAATAGTGAGGTATACTTCCAATTTAGCAGATATTCATTATATCCGCCAAAAAGAGCCTAAAGGGCTCGGACATGCAGTATGGTGTGCCAGACACTTTATCGGCGAAGAACCATTTGCCGTCCTCCTTGGCGATGATATTGTGCAAAGTGAGACACCTTGCTTAAGACAGCTGATTGACCAATATGAGGCAACTTGTTCATCTGTTATCGGTGTACAGCATGTGCCTGATAATGAAACGCACCGCTATGGCATAATCGAACCTGATAATAGTGAGGGGAGACGTTATCAGGTGAAACGTTTTGTCGAAAAGCCGGAACCAGGAACGGCTCCTTCTAATTTAGCAATCATGGGAAGGTATATTTTAACACCGGAAATATTTATGTGCCTGGAAAAACAACATGCAGGTGCAGGAGGGGAAATTCAATTAACCGATGCGATTCAAAATTTAAACGAGATTCAGCGGGTATTTGCTTATGATTTTGAAGGCCATCGCTTTGATGTAGGCGAAAAATTAGGCTTTGTAAAAACGACAATTGAAATGGCATTGCAAAATGAAGAGATGCATGAGGAGCTTTACCGCTATTTAAAAGAGCTGGTGAAAAAAGATTCCGAAAAAAACATCCGCTCTTGAATACTCGTTCTGCAATAAATTGAACTGCCAGAAATAAAAGAAAAAGAAGAGGTTCCATTTAATTAAAAATGGGACCTCTTCTTTTTTAGCATTGCCGTCAAGCTGAGATTACTTCGAATAAAGAGAACCTGCGTCCAGCTTATGCCCTTGCGTTCCTCAGGATTTATCACAGATTAAGGGGCAGTAATACCCCCGCCTCAAAATTGGAGGTGAAACCAATCAAGTTAGGCGGGGGATAAACTGCCCCTAAAAGCCCGATTGGTTCAGCTAACCATCAGTGGGGGACGTGTGCCGACTAAGATCTCAGGCATCCTGTTGCAACGTCGGCACTAGTACGTCCTGTACGTCGAAAAACTCCAACTAATGGAAGTTTCACTTTATCCCGGCAATCAGTCAACATTGATTCGTTTAACAAAGAAAAAAATGAAGCCTGCGGTATGCAATACATACGCGCAGACTTATCATCAATTTCTGCTAATTTGCATTCTTACTTAAGCACTTTTCTTTCTTCTGCCTGCAAGGAAGCCGGTGGTTCCAAGAGCAAGAAGTGCAACACCGACTAATAACAGATTGCCGTTATTTGTTGCCGTGTTTGGCATTTCGTTATTATTGCCTGAGTTATTGCTGTTATTTCCGGAACTATTTTGATTATTATTCGATCCTTGTTGTCCATTGTTGTTATTGGAACCATTGTTTCCGGAATTATTGCCTGGATTATTGTTATTTCCAGGGTTATTGCCGTTATCACCAGGATTATTACCATTATCACCCGGGTCATTGCCGTTGTCAGGTTCTTCCGGTTGCAGGACGCCGTCTGCTCCAAAGGTATATTCCTTACCATCAATAACGACAGTTCCGGTTACCATTGCACCATTATTTGCAGGATCAAAATAATAAGTTTTACCATCAATTGTCAACCAGCCGGTAACTCTTGCGCCAGTTTCAGGATCTGAATAGAACTTATTTCCATCTACCTCGATCCAGCCTTTGAGCAAGTCACCATTTTGATCATAGTAGAAGTAATCGTCACCTTCTTGGATCCAATTTGGCAAAGCAGTTTTCTTTACGGTAACAGTGTTAACTGTTTCATTGCCGGCTGCATCGACTACTTTGACTTCAAAAGTATTTTCAGCTTCCGGTAAATCCAGTTCCACTTCTGTAGTATCTGTATATTCGCCTTCTTGGAAAGTAGTACTTGCTTTATATTCTACTTCGTTTCCGTTTACGTAAACGCGCCATGAATCAAAGCTGTCTGTTACTTTTACTTTCAAAGGAGTTTTACTTACAGATTCACCGACATATTTTTTCGCAACAATTTCAGTTGCAGGTGCTGTTGTGTCAACAGTAATTTTTCGTACAACCTCTGCTTTGTTGCCGGCACTGTCAACAGCAGTAAATTTAATACTGTCATAGTAGCCGTCTTCTTCAAAGTTTAGGACGGTACTAAACCTATATTCGTCAAGACCAGGGTCGTAAATCAGTTCTACATCTACCGGTTCGCTGTTTCCAACCTTTTGTACGGTCAAAGATACAATATCGGATTTATCCGTTATAGTTCCGAAGAATTCAACTTCATTCGTATTGAACGTAGTTAAATAATCGGTTGCATCGACACGCAGATCAGGAATATCTTCATCTTTACCGGTTTGAAGTACTTTTTTAGTTACATTGCCGGCATAATCTTCCACAACGACTGCCAATGATTGATCTGCTTTTAATACTTTTTCAAAACTATAGGAGGTAGTATCTGCAGTAAATGGTGCATCCAAAACGGATTTTCCGTCTACCAATACATCCCAATACAGTACTTCTGTACCTACATCAGTAAGTTTATTAACTGTAATTGTCTGTGTATCATCATCAAAGCTTGCCTCAACTTCTGGTGCTGTCAGATCAATTTTCACCGGAAGATCGATTGTTTGCGTTTCTGCACCTTCATAATCAATCACAGTTTCAATTTGTAAAGAATAAGTTCCTTCTTTCGCTATCTCACCGTCTATTTTTCCATCCCATGCCCAGTTTCCTGAGAAAGTATATGGAGAGGAAGTGCCACCGTCATAATAGTTTTTGCTAATATTTTTTTCTGTGACAAGTCTCCTTACTCTATTTCCGGTTTCATCCAGAACAAAGACTTTCATTTCTTTGGCATTTCGCAAGAACGATAAAATTGGAATTACGGAATCGAGATAACCGTCACCATTTGGTGAAAAAGCAATTTTCTCTTTGTCAATTGATCCATCAGGATTTAAGCCTAGGAAGTCATAAAGTTCTTCCTCTTGATTGTAAACACCAAGCACTGAAGTATAACCATAGAATGCATTATCAAGATCCCATGCAGGAGCATCGATAATTGGTGCATCATCCCAATCGCCTTTAAATCCGGCATAAGGAACGGTTAAAGTTGGTGCAGTGTCCGTTGGATCTGTTAATGTAACAAAACCTTCTAACCAATAGCCATTTGTAAAGAAACTCTTCAACGCATCATTACCTGCTGAAACGTCTACGGTGACATCAAAAGAAGCTGTACCGTTTGCAGGGACGGTGATTTCCGTTTGATCACTGCCGTTCACTTTCAAGGAAGCAAGTTCTGCTTCTTCTAGGTCATACGCTCCGAGGGCATTTGGTGCAATAAAGTTATTTCCATCTTCGCTATAAGGATAATCGGATAGTACAGAACCGTCTACATTATAAGAGACATCTGCATCTGAATAGTTTGTAGCTGTTAATGTGAAAGTCACTGTATTATTTGTAACTTCCTTTAATGCAACCTTTGCTTCATTTGTCTTGCTTTCCGTAACCACAACAGGAGTATGAAGGGCAGCATTAAGTTGCATGATACCTGCACCCTGTCTTCTGGGTGAAATTTGATATCCATATGAATCTGTTACCGGCTTAGCAGTATTCATCATCAGATTTTTTGCCTGGTTCACGCGGGCTGCGCCGGTTAAGCCAAATTCATTATCAACACGTTGTAATACAAGCGCCGAGCCACCAGATACATGCGGTGCTGCCATTGACGTACCGCTCATAATCCCGTATTGGTTATTATTTAGCGTTGACAGGATATTTCCGCCAGGAGCAGTAATTTCCGGTTTAAAATCAAGATTTGGTGTCAATCCCCATGAAGAAAACTCACTCATTTTTCCTGCATCCGGATTGGCAATCGTTGTTTTGCCGCCAGCAAACGTAATGCTGACTTCTTTGCCATTATTTAATGCATTCACTAATGTCAATCCGTCATTCACTAGCATAAATAATTGCGGGATCGTGATCGCCGGATCAGAAGCCATATTCACGACGCCATCTCTATCGTTATAGATAATGACACCGGCTGCACCAGCTGCCTGTGCATTTAAGGCTTTATCAACAAAAGTCAATCCTCCACGTTTCACAAGCGCATATTTTCCGGTAAAGTCTTTGCCTGCAAAATCTTGCGGCTGGCCAATTCCGGCATCCACAACTTCAAAAGTCTTTTTCGTATACTCGCTTGGATGTGAACTTCCTGCGGATAAGAACGCTGCAGTAGTCGGTTGCCCGTCTATTGAATATTCAAGCGCATCCGTTTCAATATTCGTATTCTCGAAAGACGCTACTTGCAACGATTCATACGATACACCGGGAGATCCGGAAACGCCATAGTCGGGATTTGATGGATACACAACACCCAAATTTCCAAAAAAGGCAGAGTTACCAGCTGAGATAGACATTAATACGCCATTATCAACAGCGCGTTTTACTGCCTGCTGTTCCGGATCATCAGGTGAAACAAAGCCTGCGGTTGAACCTAAGCTCATATTCAGGACATCGGCCCCCAACTTAATTGCATCGTCGATTGCTTTAATGTAAATATCGCCGAAAGTAGATTGCATTTCCGGGTCATTTCCGAACACTTTTAGTGCCAGTAATTGTGCTTCCGGAGCAACACCTTGAATACCGCCATTTGCTTCATCGCCGTTTGCTGCGACAGTACCGGCAACATGCATGCCGTGCATCGAAGCCGCTGAGCCAAGGTCACGGATTTCATCATTTTGTTCCATATAGTTATAACCGTAAGGTACTTTATCTGTATAGAATTTACCAGGAAGATTATTTGCTGAAACTAAAGAGTCAACCTCTTCCTTGTTTAATTCCGCTTTTGCAGCATCGGTAAGAACCATGTCTTTATGAGTGGAATCAATACCGGTATCGATAATGCCGACAACCATTCCTTCTCCTTTAAATCCGGTTGCTTTCCAGGCTTTTTGCGCTTCAACAAGCTCTTTACTGTATTTCATTTCCGGTTTTACTTCAGGGCGTTTATATTCTTTCGTAACATAAACATTTTTAACATTCTGTAATTTCTTAACAGTTTTAATATCACCAAATTTCAGTTTTGCGCTAAAGCCATTGAACACGGTAGTGAATTCACTTATGTAATCAATATTCACTTTCTTCGCGCTAATGTCATTTTTTACTTTTTGTTGTTCTGCTAATACTTTTTGTTCCGCTTTTTCTTTTGTCGATTTTTTCAAGGTACTGTATTTTACACCTTGTTTTTCCGCTGTAGTAATTGTTGGCGCACTTTCTAATTCGACAACGACACGGACTTCTTCATTTGCATTAAAATTGTCTTTATTTACTGACAATTTATCAGTAACTTTAGGCTTTTCCAATGATAAGCTGTTTGCCAGATTGTCTTTCTTTGTTGTTGCCGCATGGGCATTTGCACCAAAGGTAAAACTAGAAGACAATAGCAAAATAACAAAA
>JAGKQJ010000171.1 GCA_017898095.1 Bacillaceae bacterium Marseille-Q3522
TTTAAAAACATATTTTAAAAGTAATAAAAAAGAAATTCCTGCTGTAGACGGAGTTGATCTCAAAATAAATAAAGGGGAAACTGTTGCATTAGTAGGAGAATCAGGTTCAGGCAAAAGTATTACTTCTCTTTCCATCATGCGGTTAATCCCCAGTCCTCCGGGGAAAATAGTGGATGGGGAAGTTCTTTTTAATGGGAAAGACCTTGTACAGCTTTCTGAAAATGATATGTGTAAAATTCGCGGCAACGAAATCTCAATGATTTTCCAGGAGCCGATGACTTCGTTAAATCCGGTATTAACAATTGGCGAACAAATAATCGAAGTACTCATGTATCATCAGAAACTATCAAAAAGCGCAGCCACGAAAAAGGCAATTGAAATGTTGGAATTAGTCGGCTTCTCGCGGGCCAAGGAAATCATCCATGATTATCCGCACCGTCTCTCCGGCGGAATGCGCCAGCGCGTTATGATTGCCATAGCAATGAGCTGTAATCCGAAGCTATTGATTGCGGACGAACCGACAACAGCTTTGGATGTAACGATTCAGGCACAAATTTTGGATTTAATGAAAGATCTGAGTGAGAAATCGGAAACATCGATATTACTAATTACACATGATCTTGGTGTTGTTTCTGAGGTTGCAGACCGAGTTGTCGTTTTATATTGCGGACAGGTTGTAGAAGAAGCGCAAGTAGATGATTTGTTTGAAGATCCGAAACACCCATATACGGTTGGTTTAATGGGCTCAATCCCTTCGCTTGAAGGGGACGAGGATAGATTGAATTCCATTGTCGGAAATGTGCCGGCGCCGGAGCATTTTCCGAAAGGCTGCCGATTCGCACCACGCTGTCCGCATGCTTTTGAACGCTGTATGAAAGAAGCTCCGGAGTTAATGACATTAAAAGGCGGGCGGAAGGTTCGCTGCTTTTTACATGACAAAGAGGAGGTAAAAGCATGAATGCTACGGAAGTTGCAGTGAAAAATACAGCGCAAAGCGATTCAGAATATATTTTGGAAGTGACAGATTTAAAAAAACATTTTCCTATTAAAGCAGGGATTCTGCAACGGACTGTCGGCCAGATCAAGGCGGTCGACGGAGTCACATTTAAATTAAAAAAGGGTGAAACACTTGGTTTAGTCGGTGAGTCAGGTTGCGGGAAATCTACTGCCGGCAGAACCATTATCCGATTATATGAACCGACGGACGGCGAGATTATTTTTAATGGACAAAATATCTCAAAACTTAGTGAAGCGGAATTGCGCAAAAATATTCGCAAAAACATACAAATGGTGTTTCAGGATCCGTATGCTTCGCTTAATCCGCGAAAAACGCTGAAAGCAATCTTAAGCGAGCCGATGATAACCCATCACATGTACACGAAAGGCGAACGCAAAGAAAAATTAGAAGAGTTATTAGAAAAGGTCGGATTCAATCCGCAGCTAATTAACCGTTATCCGCATGAATTTTCCGGCGGACAAAGACAGCGGATCGGCATTGCCCGTGCGCTTGCTTTAAATCCGGAATTAATTATTGCCGATGAAGCAGTTTCGGCTCTTGATGTATCGATTCAGGCGCAAATTATTAATTTAATGAAGGATTTGCAGGATGAACTCGCTTTAACCTACTTATTTATTTCCCATGACTTAAGTGTTGTCCGCCACATCAGTGACCGGGTCGGCGTCATGTACTTAGGAAAAATGATGGAGTTCGCTTTGAAAAAAGAATTGTATGATAACCCGCTTCATCCGTATACAAAAGCACTGTTATCCGCTGTCCCGGTACCGAAGCAAAAAGGTGTGCAAAGGCGGGAACGGATTGTTTTGGAAGGTGAACTGCCGAGTCCGGCAAATCCGCCGAAAGGCTGTGTCTTTCATACGCGCTGTCCGGTGGCTACTGATATATGCCGCGAACAGGTACCGGCTTTCAAAGAAATTAATAAAGATCATTATGTGGCCTGCCATTTATATTAAGGATATAAATTTCACTGCTGATTAAGCGATGAAAATTTATCATAAAAAATCCAAAGGCTGCTGCCTCAATTGTTGCAGCCTTGCAAACTCTTTCATATTGAAGGGAGGCGATGCGCAAAGTTTCGTTCTCGGAAAGTGAAAAGTCAAAAAAATCAATTAATTTATTTGGGGGGAAATCATTCATGAAAAAATCAGGATGGTTATTATTAAGCTTAATGCTTGTACTATCCATGTTCTTAGCCGCTTGTAATAATGGCGGTGATTCAACGGAACCGGCTAATAATGAAGATAATAATTCACAAGAACCGGTTGATGGCGGAGATCTAATTTTTGCTTCTGCTGGTGAACCAACACTGTTTAACCCTTTTTATTCCAGTGATACAGTCAGTTCAAATGTTGAAGGGTTGGTTTACAGTGGACTTGTTACTTCTGATTTAGAGTTTAATCCTGTTTGGGGGGAAGGAACTGGTGCACTGGCTGAAGACGTGCAACAATCTGAAGACGGGCTTACGTACACTGTAAAAATCAGGGATGGTGTTACATTCCATGACGGTGAACCTTTAACAGCTGATGACGTTGTATTTACATACAACATTCCTTTAAATGAAGCTTATGACGGCCCGCGTAAATCCAGCTTCACATCTATCGTAACTGTAGAAAAAGTCGATGATTTAACAGTTAAATTTACTTTAAAACAAAAAGACGCACAATTTTTACCAACAGCTCTTTCTTATGGAATTTTACCAGAGCATATTCTTAAAGATGTTCCGGTTGCTGAATTAGGTGAGTATACAGAATTTAACTCAAAACCAATTGGTTCAGGCCCATTCGTATTTTCCGAATGGAAAGACGGCGAGTATGTTAAAGCAACTGCTTATGAAGACTATTATGAGGGACGTCCGCATTTAGATTCCGTAACAATGAAAATTGTTGGCGATCAAAATGCTGCCTTAAACGAATTACAAGCAGGTACGGCAAATTACTTTGATGCTGTTCCTCCTGCCGATGTTTCTACTGTAGAAACTTGGTTAGATGGTGTCGGCTTAAAGATGGAAAGCGGTCTCGCCCTTTCTTATACGTTTCTTTCATTTAATATGGATATGTCCAAAGGAACACCAAAAGATGTCGGTCCGGAATTAACAAACTTATTTAAGCAAAAAGAATTCCGCCAGGCAATTACACATGCGATTGACCGTGATGCAATTGTCGAAAATATTATGGACGGCCGCGGCGAAGTTGCCCATACGCCTGATAGCCCGTTAAGCTGGGCATACAATCCTGATGTTCCAAAATTCGAATATGATCCGGAATTAGCAGGAGAAATGTTAGATGATTTAGGCTGGACAGTCGGTTCTGACGGTATTCGTGAGAAAAACGGCGAAAAGCTTTCCTTTACAGTATCAACAAACCAAGGGAACCAAGTACGTGAAGATATTGTCGTACTTTTACAAAACCAATTGAAAGAAATCGGTATTGATGCACAACCGAATATTAAAGAATTCAGTGCGTTGATTGCCGATCTTGATCCGGATGTTTGGAACTTTGAAGCAATGGTTCTTGGCTGGTCACTTTCAACGGATCCGAATCCGGCAGATATCTTCCATTCAAGAGAAATTGCCCAAGGGTTGAACTTTACACATTATTCAAATCCTGAGCTTGATACTTTAATGGATCAACAGCTGCAAGAGCTTGACAAAGACAAACGGAAAGATATCATCGGCGAAATTGAAGCTGGGCTTGCAGAAGACCAGGCATACACGTTCTTATACTATCCGGAAGAATATCGTGCAATGCCGGCAAACTTGCAAGGCTACGAATTCCATGCAAAAGATCCACTTTATAATATTTTCAAATGGTGGTTTGCACCAGAAGGTAATTAATTTTTCAGTAAAAAGTAAGGGGTGGCTTGCCCTTCCCTTACTTTTTCTCTTTTATAAGTTATAACTGAAATAAAAAATGTCTTGTGAAAACCGAAAATAATATAAAGTTATTGTTGGTAGCTTTGTATTCAAATAGATTTTGAAAATAATATTTAGAGGAGAATGGGCAATGATCTCATATATTATCCGGCGGACATTAATGGCAATTCCGTTATTATTCGGAATTACCGTTTTGTCATTTCTTATTATGCAAATGGCTCCCGGTGATCCGCAATCCCTACTCATTGACCCGTCATTAAAACCGGAAGATAAGGCGGCACTTGCGGAAAAATACGGCTTCAATGACCCTGTCTATGTGCAATACGGAAGATGGCTGGGGAATATGGTGCAAGGAGATTTCGGCACTTCGTTAATAAGGCGCGGTGTACCTGTCAGTGAAATGATCATGAACCGCCTTCCTAATACCCTGTTACTGATGATTTCATCAACCTTGATCGCATTTATTATTGCAATTCCATTTGGGATCATTTCAGCAATGCGGCCATACTCGAAACTCGATTATACTGTTACAGTGACGTCTTTTTTAGGAGTAGCGGTTCCTAGTTTTTGGTTCGGGATTATCTTAATTATGTTCTTTTCTCTTAATTTGGCTTGGTTTCCCGTCGGCGGTGCGGCTACATTAAATCAGCCATTTAGTATTCTCGACAGGCTCCATCATTTAATCTTGCCGGCGTTTGTCTTAGCTGCAGGTGATACAGCTGCTTTAACGAGATATACGCGATCAAGTATGCTGGATGTTCTGGGACAGGACTATATCCGCACGGCAAAAGCAAAAGGCTTTAAAGAAAAAAAAGTAGTTGTGAAGCACGGGTTTCGCAACGGTATGATTCCTATTATTACATTATTTGGACTGATGCTTCCTAACTTTATTGGCGGCGCGGCTATTACGGAAAGTATTTTTTCATGGCCGGGGATTGGCCAGTTATTTATTGACGCTGCTTTTCAGCGTGATTATCCGGTGATTATGGCATTAACCGTCATTTCCGCAGTGCTTGTAATAATTGGGAACTTATTGGCAGATATATTGTACGCAGTCTTCGATCCGCGTATTGAGTATTAGGGGGGGATTTACAGATGGCAAAGGAAATGATTCACGAAGACATTGCATTTAACCCTAAGCTGCAGGAAAAACCGGATACATTAACAAAAATCTTTTTTCGTAAATTTACAAACAATAAATTAGCTATTGCAGGTGCTGTCTTTATTGTTCTAGTTTGTATCTTATCATTTTGTGCGCCGCTTATTGCGCCATATCCGTTAGATCATATCGATTTAATGAGTAAATTGAAAGGGCCGAGCGCTGATAATTATTTCGGAACGGATCGCTTTGGCGGGGATATTTTTTCAAGAGTTTTATATGGCGGACGTGTCTCCTTGTTGGTTGCCTTTGGATCCGTAGTAGGTGCCTTATTGATTGGTGTAACAATTGGTGCCTTGGCCGGTTATTATGGAGGGATCATCGACGGAATTTTGATGCGGTTTGTTGATATCATTATTTCCATTCCGACTTTCTTTTTGCTTATTACGATCGTAACGATTTTTCATCCAAGTTTATTCAACTTAATTTTAATTATGGCTTTAACTAGTTGGACAAGCACGGCAAGACTTGTTCGCGGCGAGTTTTTATCTTTGCGATCGCGCGAATTTGTCCTTGCTTCAAAAACAATTGGCACGAAATCGTATAAAATTATTTTTAGCCATATTCTACCTAACGCAATGGGGCCTATCATTGTTTCGGCAACATTACTGGTTGGCGGCGTTATTTTGTCAGAAGCGGCATTAAGCTTCTTCGGGCTCGGTGTACAGCCTCCGACACCAAGCTGGGGCAATATGCTGCAGGATGCGCAAAATTATACTGTTCTGCATGTGGCGTGGTGGTATCCGGTATTCCCTGGAGTCATGATCATGTTAACAGTGCTGGCTTTTAACTTTGTCGGCGACGGTTTGCGTGATGCACTTGATCCTAAAAATGTAAATTGAATAACATTTCTTATCAAAAAACCACCAATTAACGGTGGTTTTTTAATTTTTTTTGCATACATAATATTAGATGTGAGAAATGATTGAACCCAGCTTAGCGAATTTTTCTAAATCTCACTTTTTACCTCCAGAATGGCAAAGTATTTTTTCAAATGTCGAACCTCTTTTAGGAATAATTTAACTGTAGACTGACTATACTGTGGACAAATAGTTTGTTGAAAGTGAGGGGAATGAAAAGTTGTTATATTTGCATGATGTTTGGGTCAATTGGTTCGAAGGTGAAGAAAACGGCTATAATGTTTGCCACTTTCATGAATGGCGGAAAGATGACGGGATAGAATTATTGGATCAAGTGCCGCTTTTGAAAATCAACCAAGTATTGTACAACTACATAGAAAATGATTTAGCCGAGCTTCCTCAGCAGCTTCTCGATGAAATTTTTCAAAAAGCTTATCTTCGTAAAAATCATGAGCGTGTCCAGATGGACCACTGCTTTGTTGCAACGGATGGCATAGGTATTTTGGCAGTTGATACGATCGGCTATAATATCCCGATCCGTAAAAGCAGATTAATACCGAGGCAGGAGCAACTTGTTTATGAAATGACGGAACATATAGATGCGCAAAGCTTCACATGGAATAAACCTGCTACAAATAAAGATTACCATATTCTCTCCCCTTCTCCGGAATTAATGAACGGCTTAACGAGGAAAGAGAGGCAATTAAAACAGTTATTATTCATGGCACTTGATCAACTTTATTCTTCTAATAATGCTGCAGAAATCCGTTATTGGCTAACCGAATGGAATCCGGAGCAATACCGGCAAATTCAGCAATTTAATTTTGAAGAAGCGTGGGAGTCACTATTTTCACAAATGAAACACGGATGGACAGACAAGCATGCCAATTTTTGCGAAAATATCATTAAAGGCCAGCCATTCTTCGAGAAGCTGTGGGATATGGAGCATGGCTCAAAAGTGAATTAATAAATGCAGCAGGTAAAATGAACTGGCGGAGCAGGTGAGATACTATTTTACCTGTTTGGAAATCTCTTTTATTTCATAAGGCGGTGTGCCTAACTGAAATAGAAAAAAGGACAAGTAATTTTCTTGTCCTTTCTATTTTCGCCCAAAATATTCAGTCAATCGTATTGTAAAAGGTAAGCAAGTTTTTCAATCTTGCGATTAAAAGGGAGGGGCTGCCTCCAATAAATCGGATTAACGCCTTTTCCTTCCCAGCCCCATTGCATTTTCCATCTTCGCAAGCATTTTATTGGCAACTTTTTTAGCTTTTTCAGCCCCCTGGTCAAGGATTTCATCAAGTTTTGGCGATTCCATTAATGCACTATATTTTTCCTGGATCGGTGCAAGTGTTTTTACAACCGTTTCAGCTAAATCTGCTTTGAATTCACCGTAGCCTTTTCCTTTGTATTGTGCTTCCAACTCCGCAATCGTTTTATCAGTTAAAATGGAGTAAATGGATAAAAGATTGGAAACACCGGGCTTCTTCTCACTGTCGTATTTTATGATACCCTCGGAATCGGTAACGGCGCTTTTGATTTTTTTCTCAATCTGTTTCGGTTCATCAAGCAGCGTGATAAAGGCTTTTTGGTTTGGATCTGATTTGCTCATTTTCTTGGCAGGTTCCTGCAGCGACATAACCCTTGCCCCTACTTTCGGGATTCTTACTTCCGGAATCGTAAAAATGTCGTTATATTTCTTATTAAACCGCTCGGCTAAGTCGCGTGTTAATTCAAGATGCTGTTTTTGATCCTCTCCAACCGGAACGAGGTCGGTGCTATATAAGAGAATATCGGCAGCCATTAACGGCGGATACGTTAACAGCGAAGCCGAAACGGCATCTTTACCGGCTGATTTATCCTTAAATTGCGTCATGCGCTCCAGCTCGCCAATATAAGAAACGCACTGCATCATCCATCCTGCCTGGGCATGAGCCGGGACTTCCGATTGGATAAACAGCACCGCTTTATCCGGGTCAATCCCGACCGCGAGATATAAAGCAGCGAGACTGCGAATATTTTTACGTAAAACGGTCCTGTCCTGCGGGACGGTGATCGCATGCTGATCGACAATACAGAAATAGCATTGATAATCATCCTGCAGCTCGACAAATTGTTTAAGTGCACCGATATAGTTCCCCAATGTTACACTCCCGCTCGGCTGAATGCCGGAAAAAATAGTTTTCATTAAAAAAATCCTCCTGATATTAAAATATAATAAAGTGAAACTTCCATCAGTGGGGGTTTTTCGACGTACAGGACGTACTAGTGCCGACGTTGCAACAGGACGTTGCGCCTTTAGTCGGTAGACGTACAGGACGTACTAGTGCCGACGTTGCAACAG
>JAGKQJ010000172.1 GCA_017898095.1 Bacillaceae bacterium Marseille-Q3522
CGGTATCACTTGTGCCTGTGCATGATTTTGCATTTTTTCATTAGCAGGAATTTGCTGGTTTCCTGAAGATTAGTTTGTATAATAATTCAAAGAAATTCATAATCATTATTTTCAATTTGTTCAAGTTGTATTATAATTTTCTCAATTAGAAAATTCGACAAATTATTTAATTGAAGTTAGGGGATTAAGAACACAATTTATAAAAAAAGCAAACCATTAAGGTGAAGCAGTAATTACATGCAGCCTCTAATGGATCTTGAGGATTTATATGTACGCATGTGATCGTTAATCGTGAAGCTTTTTTCAAAGAAAAAGGGAGGAGCAGAATGGAATACCAACTTTATCCACAAGGTGACAACGGTGTAATGATCGAATTAGAAGCGGATATTAGTGATATCGCGCGGCAAAAAGTTTTTATGGTTACTTCTTATTTACAGCATCATTCATTTGCTTGGATGATCGAATATATTCCCGCTTTTACAACTGTAACCATTTTTTATGATCCTGCCCATGTGAATAATTTGTCATTGGGAAAGATCCGTCCTTATGATTTCGTGTGCCGACAAATAAACATTGCCTTACAAGGATTGAAGATGGAGAATCCTGTATCACCGCGAACCGTTGAAATTCCGGTTTGTTATGGAGGAGAGTACGGACCGGATCTCGGATATGTTGCCGAATATAACGGGCTTTCAAACGAAGAAGTGATTCATCTGCACACGGGCGGAAGCTATTGTGTTTTTATGATTGGTTTTGCTCCGGGATTCCCGTACATGGGCGGGATGAATGAAGCAATTGCGGCGCCGAGAAGAACTTCCCCGCGCCTGGCGATACCTGCCGGCACTGTTGGCATTGCCGGAAAGCAAACGGGTGTGTATCCAATTGAAACGCCGGGAGGCTGGCAGTTAATTGGCAGGACTCCCTTAAAACTATTCCGCCCGGACAAGGAACGCCCGAGTCTGTTGCAGGCAGGGGACTCGATTCGGTTTTTCGAAATCAGTGAGCAGGAGTATTTGCGTTGGAAGGAGCCTATAGAATGATGAGAATAGTGAAGCCGGGTCTTCTCACAACCATTCAGGATCTTGGCAGATACGGCTATCAAAAATACGGTGTTATTGCAAGCGGGGCAATGGATATGTTTGCTCACAGGCTGGCAAATTTACTGGTGGGAAACGAGGAGTCAGAAGCAACATTGGAAATCACCTTACTCGGGCCTGTCATTGAATTTACTGAAGATTCTCTTATTTCCATATGTGGCGGGAACTTCTCTCCGTCGATTAACAAATGTCCTGTTCAGCTATGGCGTCCTATTCTTGTGAAAAAAGGCAGCTTCCTTTCCTTTGCTGCAGTGAAAGATGGCTGCCGGGCTTACCTGGCCGTTTCCGGCGGCTACCGGATTAAGAGTTTAATGGAAAGTAAATCGACCTATTTACGGGCGGGAATTGGCGGCTTTAAGGGGAGAGCATTAAAGGAAGGTGATGAACTTCAAACGAATCGAACAGCTGTTTTTTCTCTTCCGGTCTTTTATGAGTTACAAAAAAAGCTAGCAACAAATTCTTTTCTCGAAATGAAATGGGGAGTGGATCCCCGCCTTACCGCAATTTATAAGGAGAAGAACAATATTCGCATAGTAAGAGGGCGGCAATTTCATTTATTTACCGAACAGAGCCGCATGCGTTTACTTTCCGAGCCTTTTATAGTTACAACCAAGTCGGATCGGATGGGTTACCGTTTACAAGGTGCAACGCTTGAACTGTTAAAACAGGGCGAAATGATTTCCGAGGCAGTCAGTTTTGGCACGATGCAAGTACCGCCTGAAGGGAATCCAATTGTTCTAATGGCAGACCGACAGACGACGGGCGGCTATCCGAAAATTGCTCAGGTTGCCTCGGTCGACTTGCCGTTAATGGCGCAAGCAAAGCCGGGAGATAGGCTTTGGTTCCATGAAATTTCCCATGAAGAAGCAGAAAAGCTTTATTTAGAGAGGGAAGGATATATTGAGCAATTGAAAACCGGTATATCGCTTATTTATCATCATGAATAGCTCTTAAATTGAGAATTCTATTTTTAGGATTTATTTTCACAAAATCTTTGCATCAGAAATTTGAGGAGGTATCATAGTGGAAAAGAAAACATCTAATTTAAGTTTACTTATGGGAGCAGCCTTTTTAATGGCAACTTCCGCCATCGGTCCGGGATTTTTAACACAAACGACCTTTTTTACGCAATCATTAATGGCAAGCTTTGCTTTTGTTATTTTAATCTCGATTATTATTGATATCGGCGCGCAATTGAATATTTGGCGGATTATTGCTGTATCGGAAAAAAGAGCTCAGGATATTGCCAACGCAGTTCTACCGGGTTTAGGCTATTTTCTTGCTTTATTGATTGTCATGGGCGGACTGGCGTTTAATATCGGCAATATTGCCGGAGCAGGATTGGGTGTGAACGTCTTATTCGGTCTCTCTCCTAAAATGGGAGCTTTACTAAGCGGAATTTTCGCAATTGGGATTTTTTTAGTAAAAGAAGCCGGGAAAATGATGGACCGGTTTGCACAGTTAATGGGTTTTGTCATGATCGCCCTGACGATCTATGTCATGTTTTCAGCAAAACCGCCCGCAGGGGAAGCACTGTTGAGAGCCGTTATACCTGAAGAAATAAATATTTTAGCGATTGTTACGCTTGTCGGTGGAACGGTAGGCGGTTATATTACCTTCGCCGGAGGACATCGTTTATTGGATGCCGGGATTAAAGGGGAAGATTCATTGCCATCTGTTACAAAAAGTGCAGTTTCTGCAATCGGGATTGCCTCTATCATGCGGATCTTTCTTTTCTTAGCTGCTTTAGGGGTCGTTGTCCAAGGGCTCCAGCTTGATGCGGGTAATCCGGCTGCATCGGTTTTCCAGCTGGCTGCCGGAAATATAGGCTATAAAATTTTTGGTGTTATTATGTGGGCAGCTGCAGTTACATCGGTTGTTGGTGCGGCATATACATCCGCTTCGTTTGTAAGAACATTCAGCAAAACACTTGAAAAAAATAATAAATGGCTCATTGTTGGTTTTATTGCCGTATCCACATTAGTATTTGTAATAATCGGGCAGCCGGTAAAAATACTTGTGCTGGTCGGATCTTTAAATGGCTTGATTCTGCCGATCGCTTTAGGAGTGATGTTAGTAGCCACTTATAAGAAAAAAATTGTCGGCGACTACAAGCACCCTTTATGGATGACCATCTTCGGCACAATCGTCGTCATCACAATGGCATGCATGGGAATATACTCCCTAATAAACGGCATCCCACAACTATTTAAATAGAAAAGCGGAGGGCGCTTGCTCAGGACCGATAGGATGTTGGAGGCATTTGAACCGAAGGCGCGCTTTTTGCCTTCGATTCAAATGGCGAAACAGCCGTACGGTTTAGCGCCTGGAGCTGGACAAAGAAAAGCGGAGGCGGGTTGGTCAGCCGCGACAAGCTTAAGACGAGCAATTTTCGACTTTATGGTTGCTTGGCTTAAGACCTCGAGCGGCTACCCACCATACTAGAGGTGAGAAGTGAGAAGTGAGAGGTGAGAAGTGAGAAGTGAAAGGTGAGAAGTGAGAAGTGAGAAGTGAGAAGTGAGAAGTGAGAGGTGAGAAGTGAGAAGTGAGAAGTGAGAGGTGAGAAGTGAGAGGTTAGACTGGAAAAAAACTAGCAAGGAGAGTTTCGGAAAATTCTAACTTTCAACCTCTCGCTTCTTACCTCTAAAATGACAAAGCATATACTCGCCGTAGCTATAAATACGGAGGCGGCTGTTCAGCCGCGACAAAGTTTACAAGATTGAAAAAGGAGGAATAAAAATGTCCATTTCAATGGCACAGATAAGTTCTGCCGAAGCAAGGGAGATGATTCGTGATCATCGTTGGAACAAGCCGACATCCGGTTTGGCGAACGGGTATATTCAAACAAACCTGGCTGTTTTGCCAAAGGAGCTTGCCTTTGAATTTTTACTGTTTTGCCAACGAAACCCGAAACCGTGCCCGATTATTGATGTTACCGAACCAGGCTCCGGTGTGCCAATGCTGGCTGCCCCGACGGCAGATATTAAAACAGATATTCCTAAGTATTATGTTTACAGGAACGGTGTTCTAACAGAGGAAACAACAGATGTAAGCAGCCTGTGGGATGAAACAATGGTAGGCTTTTTATTGGGTTGTAGTTTTACATTTGAAGAGGCTTTGCTGAATAACGGCGTTCCTGTCCGGCATATAGAGGAAAATTGCAATGTTCCGATGTTTAAAACGAATATTCCTTGTGTAAAAGCAGGCAGGTTTTCTGGCCCGATGGTTGTCAGTATGCGGCCAATGACAGAAGCAGAGGCGATTCGTGCCGTTCAAGTCACCAGCCGTTTTCCATCTGTCCATGGGGCACCTGTTCATATCGGCAATCCGGAAGCGATTGGAATAACCGACATTCATAAGCCTGATTTTGGTGATCCTGTCACGATAAAAGCAGGAGAAATTCCTGTTTTTTGGGCATGCGGAGTAACACCTCAAGCAGTAGCCATGGAAGTAAAACCGGAAATTATGATTACACATGCCCCCGGTCATATGTTTATTACCGATTTAAAAAATGAGCAATTTGCTGTGATCTGATGGTTCTTTTTAAGGGTCTTGCCTCCTGTTAAGCAAAACGGGCAGGAGGAATATTGAAAGAGTTACTACAATCATATGAGTGAATAAAATAATGGCATGCTCACGAAAGGAGGCTAAACTTTTGAACATCATTGATATAAATTGTGATATGGGAGAAAGCTTTGGTGCTTATACACTTGGACAAGATTCCGACATTTTAAAATACGTTACATCGGCAAATATCGCTTGCGGCTTTCATGCTGGCGATCCGGCGACAATGCGAAAAACCGTCAGGCTTGCTTTGAAAAATAATGTCGGCATCGGCGCTCATCCGGGTCTTCCCGATTTAATTGGTTTTGGCAGGCGCAATATCGATATTTCCCCTGAAGAAGCTTATGATATCGTTGTTTACCAAATTGGCGCACTTTGCGGCTTTGTAAAAGCAGAAGGCGGCAAACTTCAGCATGTGAAAGCACACGGCGCGCTTTATAATATGGCTGCAAAAAACGCCGTTCTTGCAGAAGCAATCGCCAAAGCGGTCTATCAAATTGATCCGGAGCTAATTTTGTTCGGTCTTGCAAATAGTGAATTAGTGAAGGCCGGAGAAAAAATCGGCTTGCGGACAGCCAGTGAAGTTTTCGCCGACCGCACATACCAGCAGGACGGTTCACTGACACCACGGCGGCAGCCGGATGCGATGATTACCGATAGTAAACTCGCCGTGGATCAGGTAATCCGCATGGTAAAAGAAAAAAAGATATTGACAAGACAAAATATTGATATTACGATTGCGGCAGATACTGTTTGCATTCACGGTGACGGCCCGCATGCGCTTGACTTTGCGGCAACAATTAGAAAAACACTGGAGCAGTCGGAAATTTTCGTTCAGGCTATCGGAGAAAGCAAATGAGTAAAACTTAGCATATGAAAACGAAGCTGAAGAGGATTAATTGATAAGTATTGTGATTATCAAATTTGGACAACACGAATTTTAAAAGGCACTCATTTGATAAGCAATGTGATTATCAAATAGTTAAAGCAATAATTGACCACTTTACATTTAGCAGCGCAGCAAATGAAGTTTTGTATGAGTTACTCAAAATGAAAGACAAAAATGAAATGAGACTTTTGAAAGCTTATGAATGCGATTGATCGGTACATTTCAAAGACTGATTCTAACAAAGACACAAAATGAAGAGATCGGACTAAAAAATAATCCACTGTTGCCCTTACCAAGCAAGTGGATTATTTTTTGTGATGCTATAATGTTAACAGATAGTAAACGGCGAGGTGAAAAAAGGTTGGTAAATCGTTTAAAAGATAAAAATATTATTATTACCGGCGCTTCCGGCGGGATTGGTTACGCCATTGCTGAACAATGCGCCGAAAGAGGAGCAAATCTTGTGCTGATGGCGAGACGGGAAGACAAGCTTCTTGCTATGAAAAAAGCATTTGCACAGCGTTACTCCGGGGAAATAATCGTCCGTAAGCTTGATGTTGCCGATACGAATCAGATAGTAGAGATTTTTTCCGGAGTACTAACTGAGCTCGGTCATATCGATATTTTAGTAAATAACGCCGGTTTCGGAATTTTTCAGGCAGCCGCTGATGTGGAGCTTACTGATGTACAAGAGATGATGGATGTCAATGTGGTCGGCCTGATTGCCTGTACCAGAATGGTTCTTCCTTTCATGGAAAAGCAGCGAAGTGGCCATATCATCAATATTGCGTCACAAGCCGGGAAAATTGCAACACCAAAATCAAGTGTATATGCTGCTTCTAAACATGCTGTTTTAGGCTTCACCAATAGTTTACGCATGGAAATGGCAGAAAAAAATGTCTATGTGACAGCGGTAAATCCTGGTCCGATTGCTACTGACTTTTTTAACCGTGCAGATAAAAGCGGCAATTATGTGAAAAACATTAAAAATTTCATGCTGCAGCCTGAATATGTCGCCAAAAAGGTCGTCAATGTGATGCTGATAAAAAAGCGTGAAGTCAACCTCCCCTGGTGGATGAATACCGGGAGTATGCTGTATACGCTCTTTCCCCGTTTATTTGAACGGGTTGCCCGGCAGGCATTTAATAAAAAATGACGTAAAACGTAGCTACATGTAATGGCCGCCGATTTTCTTGCCCCGTTCTCTTGCCTGCCCTGCATCTGTCAAAGAAGAAGCGCGCAAAATGGCGGTCGGACCGTATACCTGTTTGATATGATCCATTACATAACCAAGGGCTAATTTTTTCTCCCGGTTTTCAAATAAATTCATCTGCCATACGTCATCGCTGACAAGGCTCGTTAAGGAAACACCTAAACTGCGGACCGGCTCATGATCCCAAAATTGCTCGAACAGCCGGCAGGCATAAGCATAGACATCCATCGTACAATTCGTTGCCTCCGCAAATGTCAGCTGGCGGTGAAAACCTGTGTGCACATTAAAATCAGCTCCTCCGACACTGACGGTGACGGTTTGCCCCATAACATGATGATGGCGTGCCCGCTGGCAAACCTCTTCAGATAGTTCGAGTAAGACAATTTTGATAGCATCCTCTTGTTCATAATCCGCCGGCAGTGTCATGTGGTGGCCGATTGCTTTTTGCCGGCCGTGGGAATTCGCCGAAATAGGAGAATAATCAATTCCGTTAGCAGTATTCCAGAGAACATGGCCATTTATTCCCCACCTGTGCTGCAACAGCGGCAGCGGAAACCTGGCAAGCTGCCCGATTGTTCTAATTCCCATCTGGTGAAAATGTTTTTCCATCCGATTACCGACGCCAAACATCTTCCCAATGGGCAGCGGCCATAACCGAGAGGCAATCAGATCCTCTTTAAGCCAAAATATTCCTTCCAGATTCTTTTTCGCAAAGTTGTCGCAGGCCATTTTCGCCAATACTTTATTAGAGCCAATGCCGACCCGTGCCCGGACTCCGGTTTCCCGCATAATATTTTGCTGTACTTTTTGTGCGATCACAAACGGATCGCCAAACAGCTGCCGGCTTCCGGAAACATCCATAAATTGCTCATCAACCGAATAAGGCTCGACTAAATCAGTGAACTTTTCCAATATGGATGTAATTTCCACAGAAACATCCAGGTAGCGTTTCATATGCGGCCGTACAATGATAGCTTCAGGACATTTTTGCTGGGCTTCCCATAATCTTTCCGCATTTTTCACCCCGCTTTTTTTGGCGATTGGGCAGGCTGCCAACACGACTCCCGCGCGCAGCTTCGGATCTCCGGAAACAACAACCGGCTTATCAATCAACTGAGGATTTTCCACTTTTTCAATGGATGCGTAAAAAGATTCCATATCAACAAGAAAAATTGCTTTTTCTTTCATGTGTGTTTCGGCGGGCAACTCCGGCTTCCGGGATGTGCAGCCGGGGAAGAATCGCCTTCTCTGCCACTAAAAACATAAACAAATATACTCAATGCTTATTTCTTCTCATACCGTCAACATTTAATTTTTCTATTGTGATAGATGCTGGCTTAGTTTTCGCTAACATGTTTACCACATATAAACGATATGCGTTTCTGATCCTATTAAGTCTGGCATGTACCTTTTGTATTTTAAGTATATTTTTGTTTAGGTTTGCTCTTTTCTTAGTGGCAGGTTTTT
>JAGKQJ010000173.1 GCA_017898095.1 Bacillaceae bacterium Marseille-Q3522
GAGCATAAAAGAAGAATAAAATTTCATAACATTTTTCTCCGTCAGACTCCTGAAAAAGTGTAATCCTAATTGCATAAAAGAAAAATCATCATCCCCAAAAAATAACTTTTATAATGTTGACAGTATTCAAAAAATTAATTATGATTGTATTGAATTCTGGATGCAGCATCCACGAATAAAAGCATCATAATTGAAATAGATATAAATATATTTTCAGAGTCTCATAGTTCATGGTTTCGAAATTCAAAGGAGTGATCATTCATGAGTGAGGTAAAAAGCAAAGATGTTGGGAAAGTAATTCTCAATCGCTTTGGAGGGGTGGCTCAATTAACGTTATCAAGGCCGGAAAATTTGAATGCGCTTACTTGGGAGATGTACCGGGAGTTGGAGGAGCATTTAATCCGGCTTGAGAATGACGTTTCCGTTCGCGTGCTTGTGATTCGCGGAGATGGGGAAAAAGCGTTGGCGGCGGGTACCGATATCAGCCAATTTCAAGGGTTTACGAGTGAGGATGGGATTGATTATGAAAAAAAAATCGATCGCATTGTCAAGAGGCTGGAAGAATTTCCGAAACCTACGATTGCTGCCGTGCACGGTTATGCCGTTGGCGGGGGGTTAATCCTTGCAACCGCATGTGACTTGCGTTACGGGAGAAAAAATGCCCGTTTTGGTGCCCCGATGTCCCGGACACTGGGGAATTGTTTAAGTATTGATAACTATCAGCGGCTGGCAAAAGAATTAGGCGCGATGCGGACGAAAGAATTACTTTATACAGCGAGATTATTTTCTGCTGAAGAAGCTTTTTCGCTTGGATTTTTAACAGCCATTATCGAGCAAGAAGAGTTTTTTTCAAAAGTGCTTGAAATCGCTGCAAAAATTAGTAAGAATGCTCCGCTAACTGTTGATGCAACAAAAGAAGCTTTTATCAGACTCCATAACAATCATAGCAAAATAGAGTTTCAAGACATGATTGCAAAAGTTTACGGAAGCAATGATTTTGCCGAAGGTGTTGCCGCCCATATGGATAAGCGGAAGCCGGTATGGCAGGGAGAGTAGAAGTTTACATTTCTAAAACCGGTTCAACCGGACTATAGAAGTAGTGAAGAACTTTACAGGTCGTGATGGAAGATACCGGTGGGAAGCCGGCCAATTATTTCACTACTTCTGTTTGTTTTGGATTCATATTTATCCAGAACCTTGAGATTGCGAATTCGGTCGTTTACTAAGTGATATTCGCTTAATTCTTGCACTTTTTCTCTATTTTGTTCTCTAAGAGCATGAAAAAATTGATTTAGGATTCATACTCATCCAGAACCTTTGTACCGCGAATCCGGTCATTTTCTAAGTGATTCTCGATTAATTGTTGTACTTTTTCTCTGTTTTGTTCTTTAAGGGCATGAAAAATTTGTTTGTGTTCATTTACGATTTCCGGATCCGGATTTTTATTAATATTTGCCCGGTAGATCAGCATTAAGGACCGTACATGTTCCAATAATTGAACCAAATGCTTGTTTGGACAGCAGTCCATTAGAATCTGATGGAATTGCGCATTATGGGAAAGAATTTGCAACAAGTCATTTTCATTGATGGCATTTTCTGTTTCGTTTAAAACGTTTTCGATTTCCTGTAATTGAACATCGGCGATGTTGCCTGTAATAATTTCCATTAGTTTTTTCTCAAGCACCAACCGGCAATCGCATAAATCTTCAAATTCATTACGATTTAACTCAATAACGGCAAATCCATTTTGCTCGGGAATTAATAATCCTTCATTTTGTAATTGCCTCAGCGCTTCCCTGAGGGGAGTACGGCTAATTTGGTATTTTTCCGCAAGCTGTGAAGCAATAATTTTTGAACCAAGAGGAATCGCTCCGGTCAAAATGGACTTTTTAATTTCTTCATATGCCTGTTGGTACAATGGTTTAGATATGGAAAAAGGGCTCATTTTTTACCTCCGCGACCTTTATTGCATCCTGGATGCACATGTTAATTTTATCATATTATGATTGGCGGTATTCGTCAAACATTGCTCAAAAATGTAAAAGAAAAAAGAAAATAATTATATTGACTTTTCAAAATTTACTTATTATTATTTTAACTACCATCGAATTGCATCCAATATGCAGGATACAAAGGTGGAGAGAAATGAACAAAAATGTAAGCGTTTTAATAAAAGGAGGTGAAGATTTTAGTTGTTTGATAGAAAAGGAGATGAAACGACTTGATATACCGGGGATGGGGATATGAAGTCAGACACGCCATATCATGTTTTAAAATTATTTCACGTTAAATGAAGGGGGGATATAATGAGCATTGAACTAATAGGAATCCTTATTCTGTTACTGATGTTCATTATTGGTGCGGTTTTGCCGATTAACATAGGCTTGCTTGGTTTCGTTGCAGCATTTTTCCTTGGCTCTGTCGTTTCCGGTTTAGATGTTGAGGAAATATTTGCAGGGTATCCGGGCGACTTATTTGTTCTTCTAGCCGGAGTGACTTTTTTCTTCGCGATTGTTCAGAAAAACGGCACGATCGATTTGATTACCCATATGGGCTTGAAATTGGTAAAAGGGAAGGTAATACTTATACCGTGGGTGATGTTTGCCTTGATCGCTTTGTTGTCAAGTATTGGAACACAGGCTACCGCGTGTGTGGTGATTGTGGCACCGATTGCGATGAGATTGGCAGCGCAATACAATATCAATCCGGTTATGATGGGAAGTATGATTGTAATTGCATCGACAGCAGCTGCATTTTCTCCGCTTAATTTATTCGGCTTGATCGTTACAGGAGTGATGGAATCCAGCGGCATCCCTCATGAGCCATTGATATTATTTTTAAACACGATGCTTTTTACGATCGTTGTTGCCGCGATCATGTTCGTAGCAATGGGCGGTTTACGATTGGCGAAAAATCCAAATCTGTCTTCGACTTATATTGCCGCTGCGGAAGATGGCACGGACAGGAAGGAGCCAACGTTAAATTGGTATAGGGGAATGACTTTATTGGGAATTGCCGTCCTTATTTTTTTGGCACTGGTTTTGGAGATAAACATGGGATTTGCCGCCCTGATTGTCGGGTTTGTATTAACGCTAATGGCACCGCAAGAAAATGAAAAGGTTTTTAAAAGTTTGCCATGGCCTGCTATTTTTATGATTTCCGGCATTGTCACATATGTGGGCGTTCTGGATACTATTGGAGCGCTGGATTATTTAACGGAGCTGATTGCTTCGATTGGCAATTCAAAATTGGCTGCCCTTTCCGCATCCTATGTAGGAGGTATCATCTCGGCATTTGCCTCGACGACGGGTTTCTTGGCCGCGATCATTCCATTGGCAACGCCGATTCTGGAAGATCCTTCTGTTTCATCTGTTGGAGTGATTGCGGCGATTACGATTTCATCCAGTATCGTGGATTTAAGTCCGTTTTCGACAAGCGGGGCATTAATTGTCGCCAATGCACAAGGGATGGATACGCGGTTATTTTATCGAAAATTATTGACTGTTGCCGGTATTATTATTGCTCTGAGTCCTGGTCTTGCCTGGTTGATTTTTGTCTTCATCGGGGTGCCGTGGGGATAATCGGCATTATCGATTTAGCACGATGAAAAAAGAACGAATTTCATCATTTAGTATAGGGTGGAAGCTTTTGCAGTAAAATATTTTTTTATCATCTGTTGGATGCAGGGTGCAACATGCAAAATTCGTAAAAAGAAACCTTGTTTCGAGAATAATTTTGCAACTTCCCGGACAATGCAACATTCATAAAAAGAAACCCTTGATCGCTTAAAAGACTGTCATCAGGATTCTGCAGGATAAAAATCACATCCGGAGATAACATCAACATCATGACTTGCCGATCGGGGTTTCCCGTTTGAATGCAGGGAAAATAGCTTGAAAAAAAGAGGAGTGAATCATATTGAGTTTGCTATCTGGTGTAAAAATATTAGATGCCTCGCAAATTATGGCCGGTCCATATTGTACAATGGTACTGGCAGATTTAGGGGCGGAAGTGATCAAGATTGAAAAAATAAACGGCGGCGACGATTCAAGACAAATGGGCCCGTACGTAAACGGGGAGTCCACCTGTTTTTTTCAAATAAACAGAAATAAGAAAAGTGTTGCCTTAAATTTAAAAACCGAAGAAGGAAAAAAGATTTTTTATGAATTAGCCCAAAATGCAGATGTAATTGTAGAAAATTACCGACCGGGAGTAACAAAGTCCTTAGGAATAGACTATGAATCTATAGAACAAATAAACAACCGCATTATTTATTGTTCGATCTCCGGTTACGGCCAAACCGGACCGTATGCCCATAAAGGCGGTTTTGATTTAGTTGCCCAAGGGATGAGCGGATTAATGAGTATGACCGGAATGCCGGGAGGCAGACCTCTTAAAGCAGGAGTCGCCGTATACGATATTGGAGCGGGAATCACCGCTGTTTACTCTATATTGGCCGCGTATATTCACAGACTTAAAACCGGAAAAGGCCAGCAAGTGGATGTTTCACTGGCCGAAGCCGGCCTGCCTTGGTTTACATGGGAAGCAGCTGCCTATTTTGCCAACGGAACCATACCGGAGCCTACCGGTTGGCGGCATCGTGTGTCGGCACCATACCAGGCAATACGGACAAAAGACGGTTATATGATGATTGGCTGTGCAAACCAACGAACATGGGAAAAACTCTGCATAGATGTCCTTCACAAGCCGGAATGGCTGGAAGATGAAAGATACTTGACTAATTTACTTCGCCACGAACATGTGGAAGAGTTGGAAAAAGAAATCGAAGAAATCACAACCTTGAAGGATGCAAGCTATTGGATTACGAAATGCGAACAGGCCGGTGTGCCCGCCGGACCAATTAATAATTTTGCCGAAGCTGTGAACAACGAGCATTATCTCGCAAGAGAAATGATCCAGGAACTGGAGCATCCGCTATTAGGAAAAATGAAAGTCATTGGCTCTCCAACGAAATTTTCCGATACGAAGGTAAGTATCAAAACACCGGCGCCTCTTTTAGGGGAGCATACAGAAGAAGTATTGAAACAGCTTCATTATTCGAATGACCAAATTCAAAACTTGATCGAACAAGGGATTGTTTCTCAGTATGCAAAAGTTCCATCGAATAAATAGCTGCAGTATTTTTTTATCGCAGATTAAGGGGCAGTAATACCCCCGTCTCAAAATTGGAGGGTGAAACCAATCAAGTTAGGCGGGGGATAAACTGCCCCTAAAAGCCCGATTGGTGAAATAAGGTTTTTCTTAGGACTTCAGCCCTTAGAAAAATCAATCAGGCTCTGCGTGACTAACCATCAGTGGGGGATGAGGGAAAACCCCCACTGATGGAAGTTTCACTTTATCAAATTGCATACAATGGAAATAATCACAGACACCACATGCCGGGTTCGTGGTACAATCATAGGATGAAAAAGGTGTGCGCAGATATGGCCTAAAGGCATGAGTGCTGTAATGTCCTGAACCGTTGGGATAATTTACGGTGTTCAGGTGTATCATATTTTGCCGCCGCCAGTAACAAGTTTACGGGTAGACTTGGACGGTCACAGCGACCATGTACACTACGGATTTTCGCTTCCCATTACGGAAGCAAATTCGATATCTTAAGGGAGGCTTTATTCATGGGAATATTTCGCTTGAATGACGATGATCCAATCATTGATCCAACAGCTTATATCGCACCAGGTGTACAAATTATTGGCAATGTTGAAATTAAAAAGAATGCTTCTGTATGGTTTAATGCAGTTATCCGCGGTGATAATGAAAAAATTACGATAGAGGAAGGTGCAAATGTTCAAGATGGTGCCGTCGTACATGCAGACCCGGGGTATCCCACTTTTATCGGTAAAAATGTTACCATTGGGCACAATTGCGTGATTCATGGATGCACTATTGAAGAGGAGGCAGTAATCGGCATGAATGCCACTGTATTAAATGGAACAGTTGTAAAAAAACAAGCCTTTATCGCTGCCGGAAGCCTTGTCTTAGAAAATAAAATCATTGAAGAGAAAATGCTTGCAGCAGGTGTTCCGGCAAAACCATTAAAAACGATTTCCAACAACTTATTAGAACGCGGCAAAGAAGGGGCACTGTTTTATCAAAATAATGGCAAGCTTTTTAAAGAGAATAAGATATTTTAATATTATTCCATCATTGAGGAACTATCTGCATTTACTTGCTGATGATTGCAGATATTTTATTTTATTTAAAGCTATTTAGAAAGACGGTTATCTTTTTCGATAACCGCTTTCCATATATCCAATTGAATTATCTATAAATATTTTGAATTTATGCTTGTTGTAGTGGTGTAATGTAACAATGATCAATGGAAGCTCTTTTTAAAAAGTTCAACGCCTCTTGAGTTACAACTAACTCACCTTTTGGTGATAAACAGAAATGATGTCCTGACCAATTATTAAAATTTTCTTCTTCAACTTCAACTTTACCGAGAGGAATAAACCTGCTAAATAAAGGGATTCCTTTATTAGGATACATCTCTTTAAACTCATCAGACGTTGTAATTAAACACTTTTCTAACTTGTAATCTTTAAAATTACTATTCTTTAATTCTGTTTCTAATAAACTTGACACAATGAAAGCTGGCGTTGATTCTAAAATATCGTCTCCTAACCATCCTTCAAACTGATAATGTAAAAATTTCACCTTCCCTGATATGCCCTCTTTCGCAATATCTTCTTCTGTCCCATAAACGGTATGTTCACCATGACCACCAGAAACTTCTGGTTCCAAAAAATATAATTTCATCCGATATACACTTCCAAATTATAATTAAGTGTACCAAATCCCACCTTTCATACAGGTGGGATTTGGTGTGCGCTTACATATTGTTATTTGAATAAAAGCCGTGTCAATTTCATCCATATCAATATAATAATCTATAAAAAATTTTAGTAGGAACAGATTCGTAATGATTTATGCTTCATATAAGCTATTGAGAAACGTTAAAAAATTCTCTGAAACTAATTTAATGTACTCTTCTTTTAATTCATTGTCTTCTTCAAAGTAATCCATATCACAAAAGTATACTTTATCATTTTCACCAATTTCTAAGCATATCAAGCTATCCGCTGGGTCAATACCTATTGGCATCAAATTAGATGGAACTATTTTACGCAGTTTGTATTTGTTATATAAGCTTCTCAGGTTTGACTCTGTTTCATCTGATAATGGGAAAAACAACATGATTGAAGTTGTAATAGTTCCATCAGCTGTTTTAAATCTTCTTTTAACAGGCTTGCCACCATTATTGAGTAATAAAAATTTTTTATAATCATCTGGCAACTTTATACCGTATTCATTTTCAAAAAGCTTAATATCTTCACTTATTAATGGTTTATAGGAATATTCAAAGTATATTGTCAAAATTTCACCTACTTTTAGTTAATATTCATTTTAAAGGATATAATCTATCTAATAAAACTGTAAAGGACTCACATACTGGTGTAACTAACGTAATTCCATTTTCTTCACAATTATAAAAAACAATTTTGGGTGACTCATCATTATCACGGTAATCAAAACATAACAAATTTCCAAAAGGATCTCTAGCAAAAGGAATTAATTTCTGCAATGAAAATTCATAAAACATTTTTATGTTTAAATTTTCATCAGTAAAACTAATCAAATTATTGAAGACAGCCTCGGTTCTTCCATCGTCGCAATCAAAAATATTTGGTTCTGGAAATCCTCCATTATTTTTCATTATACATTGTTTATAATCAGCAGGGAATTTAAATCCAAATGATTTTTCAACTTCAGTAATTTTTTTTTCATCTAAATGTTCACCTGAAAAAAGCCATTTTTTCAATCCCATGAGATCATCTCCAAAATTCTCTTTTTTATTTCTCCTTTTCTACCGGCTTCTCCGCCACCCCAAATGGCTCTTCCACCAGTATGGCTAGCTACTTGATGCTCGAAATAATCAACTATTTGCATTTTACCTGGTTGTTGATGGTGATGCCATGTTAAGGTTTGAGGCACTTTATCAGCTTCTAATAATTGTATTTCTTGCTCAGTAAATTTTTTAGCTAAATCAGGATTATTTTGAATTTCTTTATAAAGTGATTTGGATAAATATTCAAATTGTACTGCATCAGTT
>JAGKQJ010000174.1 GCA_017898095.1 Bacillaceae bacterium Marseille-Q3522
TTTTTATCCGGTAATAATTTCAGATTTCGATGAAGAAAAATATATAAAAAGAAGTGGAATGTAGTGGTCATTTAATAAGTTTACAAATGGAAGGTACACTTACATTATATCCTTTTGTTGTTTTTAAGACAACAATAATTCGGCCAATTTTGAAATAAATAGCTTACCTTTTTAAGGCTAAGCCCTTTTTTTAAGTGCATATCGACTTTTTAAAAAATGTTTCTTATAGAACAAATGTATATTTTCCTACAAAAAGTAAATCCATTCCAAACAATATGATTGTTTATGCGGACGTAAATACCTTCGAATACATTGGGGACGGTCTTGTTGATTAGGACTTCTTATAGAGAAATAGAATCCCCACTACCGATATGTTAAAAACTCAAAAACAGCCCCCACCTTACGAGACGGGGGCCAGCCATCTTATTTTTCACACATGAAAAAGAGTCATGACACTTAGGCTTTTTTTCATCTGTCCGTTTTTCTTCCACTAATTTTACGGCTTTGTTTATTAACCACAGCCCCAAATTTACTTCAATTCCGGCCAGTAATCTTTGTTTGCTTCAATTAAGTCATCCAAGACTTCCTTTGCCACTTTGGCGCTTGGGACGGTTTTTGAAAGTATGAGTGCCTGCCACAGTTTTTGGTAGCTGCCTTCGACATATGCCTGTACGACTAATTTTTCAACGGTTACCTGCTGATACATTAAGGCTCTTTCAAATTCCGGGATGATGCCCTGACTCAACGGTTCCGGTCCGTCTGTGCCGACGATGCACGGTACTTCTACCATCGCGTCATCATCAAAGTTGGCGATTGCGCCGTTGTTTTCCACGATCATAACCATTCTTTCATGCGTGTTAAAAGCAATCGCACGTGCTAAATCAACGATAAAGGTGGCATGGCTGCCAATCGAAAATCCGCTGCCCGCTGCCGTTCCTTTCTCAACAATCTTTCTTGCCGTAGAAAAAACTTCTTTCTCCCTGCCGTCGATGACTTCGTTTGTCCTTGTATAATTGACATTGGAATGTTCGACGACGTAGTCAGGATAGAAGTAATATTTTAAATACGTATTTGGTAAAAATCTTGGTTCGACAGCTAACAGATCTTTGGCTTTCTTATGCGTTTCCTGCCAGCTTTCATCCATATGCTGCGTATCAACTTCGATTTGCGTAAGGTAGCCGTTTTTTGCGACATAATCGCGAATTTGCGGCAAATATTCATGCCCTTCTTTATCCTTGACACTGGTCCACCAGCCAAAGTGGTTTAAACCAAAATAACGCACTTCTAAATCTTTTGGTGTTTTTCCGATAATTTGTGACATTCTCCGCAGCGTTCCCACAGGCATATCACAAATATTCAGCACTTTCGCTTTCGGACGCAGCACCCGGCATGCTTCGGCAACAATGGCGGCAGGGTTTGAATAATTTAACATCCAGCAATCCGGAGAATATTTTTCCATGAAATCAATCAATTCGATCATATCGGGAATACTGCGCATCCCGTAAGCAATTCCGCCCGGTCCGCACGTTTCCTGTCCGACAACACCATGCTTTAACGGTATCTTTTCATCTTTTTCCCGCATTTCAAATTTACCGGTGCGAATGTGGGCAAAACAGAAATCGGTACCGGTAAAAGCTTCCTCCGGATCGGTTGTATAAGCATACTCAATATCCGGTGCCTGCTCTTTTAATACAATCTCTATCGCTTCTGCTAAAACGGTTTGTCTGTCGGCATCGTTATCATATAAGGTTAATTTTTTCAACGGAAAACGGTCTATGTTGTCTAACAGCATCATAACGATTCCGGGAGTATACGTACTTCCTCCGCCGGCAATTACGACTGAAAATTTTTTCATGGTGAATTCTTCCTTTCTATCTTTTATCTCAAATCAACGAACCTTTATCCGATTTCTTCTCTACCTAAATACTTATCTACTGCTTTACGGACGTTCGTTACTTGCAAACCATATACGACGTGGACATTTTGTCCGTTGATGATGACGCCGCTGGCACCGGTTTTATCTTTTAGCGTTGCTTCGTCCACCAATTCAGGGTTTTCCAGTGTTAATCTCAGCCTTGTATAACAATTCGTTACGGTATGAATATTGTCTGCGCCTCCCAGCGCTTCGACTATGACACTTGCAATGCCCGGACTTTCTTGCGGATTCCCTTCGTTATGCTGACGCTTGTTCTTCTTTTCTTTGTAATCTTTCTTCGAATATAATTTCGTTTCTTGTCCTGCATCTTCGCGTCCAATTGTCTTGAAGTTGAATTTTGTGATTAAGAAACGGAAAACGCCATAATAAATGGCAAAGAACAGTAACCCAACGAGAATGTACATCGGCCATGACGTTTTTCCGACGCCAAGCGGAACATTATACAAGAGAAAGTCAATCATCCCGTTTGGCCCGATGGCACGAACATTAAGCAAATTTAACACAACAAAAGCAAAGCCGCTTAATAAGGCGTGAACAACAAATAATAGCGGTGCGACAAACATAAAGGAAAATTCAATCGGTTCAGTAACACCTGCTATAAAAGAAGTGAACGCTGCCGGAATCAAAATTGCTTTTGCTTTCGCTTTGTTTTCCGGTTTTGCCGTATGATACATGGCCAAACATGCCCCAATTAGACCGAACATCTTCGAAACTCCGCGCGCATCCCAAATAACGCTTTCAGAAAGCCGGGTCACACTCGGATCAGCGATTTCCGCATAGTAAATGTTTCTCGCCCCTTCTAAAACTTGGCCGCCAACTTCCTCGACACCTCCCAGTGACGTATATAGGAAAGGTGTATAAACTAAATGATGCAGTCCGGTTGGAATTAATAATCGTTCCAATGATCCATACAGCAATAATCCAAAATTGCCGCTATGGTTAATCAAAGTTCCAAGAGCGTTGATTCCGTGTTGGAAAAACGGCCAAATATAAGTCAGTGCCACAGCCATTAAAACAACAACCGGAATTAACACGATAAATACAAACCGCGATCCGCCGTAAATTTGAAAGGCACCTTTGAATTCCGTATCAACAAATTTATTATGGATATAAGCGGTTACAATCCCGAGAATAATACCGAGGAAAACACCCATATCGAGGATTTGCACACCTAATACTAATGTTTGCCCGGTACCTTGCAAAGATTCCGCTTCCTCGAGTAAGCCGGTCAGCTGCATAAATTTATTCATCGCATTGACGAATACCAAATATCCCAATACAGCCGTAAACCCGGCAACCGATTTTTCTTTCTTTGCCATGCCCACTGTAATCCCGACACAAAAGATTAACCCTAAATTGCCAAGAATTGAAACCAATGAGCCCGATAAAATTGACCCAAGACCGGTTGTAACAGGGTTATCCATAAATGGAGCAACTTCCAATAATTTTTGGTTCGTAAAAATATTTCCCAGAGCAATCAAAATCCCGGCAATCGGCAAAATCAGCACCGGTATAAACATTGCCTTTGAGAAGCCTTGCATCGTCTCCATTAACTTATGCCTCATTTTTTTTCACCCCCAATTTTTTCTCTCTACATTTCATAGTCTAATGCGGAAACGTTTACTTGTATATGCTTTCACAGCGAGAAAAAACGTGTTTCAGATGTTGAAACACGTTTCGCACAAGACCGTTTTTTCGCTTAGACAAGATGGATCCAATTCGCTTATTATCTCCCGCAGATACAACGTCTTGACATACTGAAGAGGAGGACATCATCTCTCCATATGTAGGCCACAACTGATAACCCGACACAACGCTATTGTTTTTTCGCTTGAATACTTTCAAAATACGTTTTGATAATCAGTTCAAATAACATAAGCAACCTCGGAAAAAAGATGTTCGGCAGCATGTTGCGATCGTCCAATTTCGTGCTGTCGACAATTTTAAAATTAAGATCCGACAATTCAGCCACGCGGTTGCTTGTTTCTTTCGTAAACGACACCGTATAGATTCCGTGTTCGTTTGCCGCGCGTAATTTATCGATGACTTGTTCCGTTTCTCCGGATTTCGATATGACAACCAAAGCACCTGTGTCTTCCAGGTTGTTTTCGAACACACCAACCGAATCCATGCCGCTGGCAAGAATCGCTTTCTTCCCCAGCACCAATAATTTTTTATACAAATATTCAGCGGCAATCCCGGAGAATCCGGTTGCATAAATAAAAATGAAACGCTTACGCAAATGTAAAACTTTTTCAACAAACCTGCCGATATCTTCCTTAGTATTGTAATGAAAAAAATCCTCCGGGCTTATTACAGGAAAATCGCCAATGGCGCCAGTCTGCTGCACAACCACCTTTTCTACCAGCGGTAAAAGATGATAGTACATATCGATAAACCCTGTATAGCCCATCTTCTTCGATAAGCGGATGACCGTAGCAGGAGATGTAAAATTTTCTTTGGCAATTTCACGAACACCCTTTTGCAAAACACTATCAATATGATCCACAATATATTGTAAAACTTGAACATCCAGTTCCGTTAAATTCTTCCCTTGAATAATCTTGCTAATATCAACCAACTATCCTCATCTCATTTCTAATGCAAAAGTCATATTTTCAGTATATCAAAATGGGAGTTTCGACTGCAAAAAAGGTTGTTTTGCCATTTTAGTAGTTGACAGCAAAATTATTTTAAAGTACCCTTGATATATATTGAATATAGAAAATATTTCTTATCCAGAGAGGTGGAGGGACTGGCCCTTTGAAGCCTCGGCAACAGACTTTTATAGTACTGTGCCAATTCCAGAAGCAACCAATGCTTGAAGATAAGAAGAGAAAACAGTACGGGAATGAAACCTCTTCTTTTTTTCAGAAGAGGTTTTTTTAATACAAAAAATAATATGGGGTGATTTTGTTGTCAATTATTCATGCTTCAGACGAATTACAAAAAGCAATTGAAGTACTTAAAGAAAAGAAATGGGTGGATCTTACCCATCCATTTGGTCCCGACTCTCCTCATTTTTCAGCATTTGAGGATGCAAAATTTCAAACATTATTCACACATGATGACGGCTTTTTCGCACAACGCTTTTCCTTTCCGGGACAGTATGGAACCCATATTGATGCTCCCATCCACTTTGTTCGCGAACAAAGATACTTGGAAGAATTGAAACTAAAAGAGTTTGTTTTGCCCCTTGTGGTCATCGATAAATCGGTTGAAGCCGGCGAAAATCATGACTTTACGCTTTCCAAGGCTGATATTTTAGCATTTGAAGCGGAACACGGTGAAATTGAGGCAGGGACATTTGTAGCATTAAGAACAGACTGGAGTAAGCGTTGGCCGGATAAAAAACTTTTTGAAAATAAAGACGAATCCGGAAACAGCCATTCTCCCGGTTGGGAAATTGATGCACTAAAATTTTTATTTGAAGAAAGAAACATAAGCGCGATCGGCCATGAGACATTCGATACGGACTCTGCTGTTGATGTTCGCAAAAATGGATCCCTAATTGGCGAATATTATGTTTTGGAACAAGACACATACCAAATTGAATTATTAACGAATTTGGATCAAGTTCCAGTAAAAGGAGCTTTTATCTTCAATATTGTTGCCAAACCGGAAAAAGCTAGCGGATTCCCTGTACGATCATTCGCAATCTTACCGTAAATTCAGAAGTTGAATGTCGCTTTTATTTTTGAATAATTGGAATTTTTTAATAGGAATTTTCCGATAAAACTATTTCATTAGTATTGAAAAAATCGTACGGAAAAACCAACCGCCCTGTTTACAATCCTAACTCGTTTATCACAGGCAGAATCTCCGAAAAATCAGGCGGAGTTGCTCCTTCACTTGATTGATGCCTGTTTACATTTGCGGTATTGCCGCTCCTTCATTTTCGATAAAATATCCGGGAGAATTGCATCAGCGTGCACTTCTTCCGGTTTTCTTTTTAACACTTCCCTGTTGCATTTCAATCACGTTTTATAACATTTTTGTTCCTTTTACTATCTGTTTATTGCTTTGCTGCACATAAGAGAAATGTTACTTTTTGCAGATTCCTTCCTTTTACCATCGTATCAGAAAAATTATTTAAGACTTTTTAAGGAAAAATATCAACATTTTCATGCTAAATGGCCCATATCTTTTCTTGATCTTTTTGGGATTCCAGTATGATTTTTCTAAGTGGCGTTCTTTGATAATATTTACATATGAAAAGTTTAGGAGAAATCAGCTGGAACAAGGGGGATAATGATGGACTCTGGACTTCTTAATGACTACGATCGGACGATAAAACGGAAAAAATACAACATGATGCTCAACACATTAAGCGGTTACCGTTCTAATGTAAAAAAGGCAATCGAACAAATCGAGGATGGCGAGCAAATTTTCCGGGGAGCAAATCGAATTGATAGCGGCGAATGGTATGGGCAAGCGGGAGAAGCATTTGAAGGGTTTACAGAAGAATTGCAGCAGACTGTCAACATTTCTTATGCACTAGGAGACGAACTGGATGAAGAAATTCGCGAAAAAATACAGCGGCTGCGCAGAAAGATCGAGGATCTGTCATGAGTGAAATTCAGATCAAAGTCGGTGAGTTGGAAGCATTCGCGGATGAAATGAAAAAAGCGGAACAGAAATGTGAGGATGCACTTGATATTTTGGAGCATAGTTTAACTTCTTTATATGTTCTTTACCCCGGCGATGTTCCGGACTCTATTGAAGATTTAGATGCTGAATTCCGACACACTATTCAAATGTATCAAAACAAACTAATGGAAGCGAGAGAATTTATTCACTATACAGTTGCGGAAATGCTGGGTACGGATCAAGAGATAGCAGAAAAAAACCGCAATGGAATCGATGATCTCTTCAGCGGAATTTACGACGGGGCAGGAAGAGCCGTAGGCGATGCTGTGGAAGGATGGAAGAGCGCTTATGAATTTAGCTTAAAACTAAACCCTGTCACAAAGTATCCCTATTCATTGTATAAGTCGCTCACCAATCGAAAGGAAGGTATGAAAGAAGCGTTTGAAACTGTCGCATTTTATCGCAGATTAAGGGGCAGTAATACCCCCTCCTCAAAATTGGAGGTGAAACCAATCAAGTTAGGCGGGGGATAAACTGCCCCTAAAAGCCCGATTGGTTCAACTAACCATCAGTGGGGGATGAGGGAAAACCCCCACTGATGGAAGTTTCACTTTATAAGAGACTTTTCACCGACCCGGGCGGGCTAATTGAAGAAAAAGTAAACAATACGATCGATACGGCAAAGTATGTGCTGGAAGGGTTCGCTAATGCCTGGAATCAGAATGTTATGAATGGAGATGTTTATAGCAGAACCGAATTTCTCACCTACGGAATTACCTCACTAGGAATCGACTTTTTTGCAACCAGAGGGGTAGGTTCGGCAGGTAAGATTGCAGCAAAGGGAGCGGCAACTGTAAAAAAAGTTTCTTCACAGATAAAAATACCAGAAATCAAAAACGTTTCCGATCCGGCATTAGCAGGAGTTCCTTTCGAGCAAAATATCAGTATTCCACCGTATAATGTTTATAATGATTTGTATCGCAGGATTGTGAAAAAAATTGAAGAAAAGTATGGTATAAAGGGTATAGATAATGTTAATAGACTTATTCCAGGTAAACCAGGTGTTGTTACAGGAGGTAACTCTAATAAGTTAGGAAAAAATATGTTGGAAGATATGGGGCTTAAAAGTTCTACAAAGTGGAGTGGATATCAAGCACAACATATTATTCCTTCTGAAATGGCAAATAAGCCTGTTATTCAAAAAATAGGGATGAATTTTGATGACTCAACAAATGGAATTTTTCTAAGAGTTCCAGATAATGATATAAGTACCATGTCTAGGAACAGGGGGTATCATTCAGTTTATAATGAAGTAGTTGAAAGAGCATTAAACAGAATGGATATTAATCAAAGCGTTGATAGTTTACAAAAACAAGTATATGATTTACAAGAAAATCTAAGGAAATTACAGGAGAATGGTTTACCATTGTATCCTAGCCAAGGTGCAACAGTAGAACTTTGGGAAAGAAAGCTTAAACAATTGGAAAAATAATCGTATGAGGGAATATGGTAAGGAGGTAAGTTATTATGGATAAGAAAGATATTAGTTTACTCGAACAGTTACTTTATAATAC
>JAGKQJ010000175.1 GCA_017898095.1 Bacillaceae bacterium Marseille-Q3522
CTTTTAGATCATGGTGAGAATAAGCAGTTGCTTCAGAAGATGTAGGGGCAATAATAAAGATTACCAGAATTGTTACAAGCATTAATATTATTGGTCTAAACCATTTCCCCACTTGTGATTTTTTCCAAATGAATCACTTCCCCTTTTTTAAATTTTTATTTCATTTAATTTAATTCAATAAAATAAATAGATACCCTTTCATTTTGTTAAAAACAGTTATAAATACCTAAAATTAATATACTATTAAAATAATTTTACAATAATATGTAATTTTCTGGGTATTTATTCATTTTTTATAAATAATACTATGATATTATCTTCCAATAAGAGTAACTCTTGTGCACCTGAAAAACTTTCAGTTGCGCATCAATTTTCCAAATAATGTATTTTCACTTACTGATCTAATATATCCTAAATTTCCATTTTTTTATACCAAGGCTTTGAAAAAGGTTGTTATCAAAGTTATTTCCGAATTCGCCTCATTGGTATAATTATACCAATCCTCAAACCGTTAATTTCAAGAAATCCTTTATTGGTGAGGTTTTCGGGATGACTAGGTATGATTTTCCGGGAATGCAGGATATATCATGAAATGTAATTGGACAAAAGTTGCAAATTTTTGAAATTGTTGCTCTCGACCTTAGTCAGCTTTTTAATTCCATAAAATCTCAATAAATTTTTTTCATAAGCCTCTTTACATTAACGTAACGTAAAGGTGTATTCTAAAAACGTCAGGAGGTGTTAGCATGGAATATACAGTGCAAAAGCTGGGAAGATTGGCGGGTGTCAGTACGAGAACACTGCGATATTATGATGAAATTGGTATTCTGAAGCCGGCCAGAATCAATTCATCGGGATATCGTATTTATGGAAAGAAAGAAGTGGACCGCTTACAGCAAATTCTTTTTTACAGAGAGCTTGGTGTCAGCTTAGATAAGATAAAGGGGATTGTGACGGCACCGTCTTTTGATGTGATCAGTGCACTTAAAAGTCACCGTGAAAAACTTCTGGCGAAACGGGAACAAATAGACAGGTTAATTGCGAATGTTGATAAAACGATCGCTTTAACGGAAGGGAGAGTTACGATGACCGATAAAGAGAAATTTGCAGGCTTTAAACAAAAGCTGATTGATGAAAACGAGAAAAAATACGGCAAAGAAATTAGAGAAAAATACGGCGATGAAGCAGTAGATAAATCAAATGCAAAACTAAAAGGAATGACGGAAGAACAATATAATGAAGCAGAACAACTGTCTTTGGACGTTCTAACGACATTGGAAAAAGCTTATGAAACCGGGGATCCGTCCGGAGAATTGGCGCAAAAAGCAGCTGATTTGCATCGCAGGTGGCTGTGCCATTATTGGGATCACTACTCGAAGGAAGCACATGCCGGGTTGGCGCAAATGTATGTCGATGATGAGCGTTTTACTGCATACTATGACAAGAAACAACCGGGCACAGCGAAATTTTTAAGGGATGCAGTATTCATTTATACGGGAATGAAAAAGGAATAAGGAGCAGGAAAAAGGCGGCCGGCTGAAGCCGGTCGCTCTTTTAGCATGAATGAAGATCTACACCTTAGGATAAGTGCTTAGAGTATAGTTTTTTTTTCCATCAACTCTAATGCGATATTTTTTATTTTTTCATTTTGATAGCATCATATAAATTTTTGAGATCTTGAATAATATCGTAGCGAATTAAGGTATAATTTTTTTCATCCTTACAGCGATGATAGCATTAGTGTATGGTGCTTAAGATTATATGTTATGATATTTATACAATATTTTTGCTTCATAAGAAAACTCTCTTTTTCTCACTAAAGAACCGTACTTATGAAAAATAGTTGCTATTAAACGTTATTTGCCATATGATAACATAAGTAATGCCTAAATGCTCTCACTGCTTTATAAAGAGCAAAAGAGCCAGAAAAATTTTTAACGAGAATATAAACTTTACATAGCAGCTTAAGTATAGTAGTAAATATATCGAAAGTTTAGTTTTGGTTAAAGGGAGTGTCATGTTTGGAGAACTGGATAACGGAAATAATGAGCGATTATGGATATTGGGGAATATTATTCTTAATCGCGTTGGAAAATATCTTTCCGCCCATTCCGTCAGAGGTCATTTTGACATTTGGGGGAGCGTTGACGGCAACAACCGATATGAGTGTCCTTGGTGTAGTAACGGTTTCCACCATCGGGTCGGTAATCGGGGCAATCATTCTTTATGGCGTTGGTGCGATTTTAAGTGTGGAAAGATTGGAAAAGATTATTGACAAATGGGGACGAATTCTCCGCCTGACAAAAAATGATATACATAAAGCAAATAATTGGTTTGAAAAATATGGTGTGTGGACCGTTTTCTTCTGCCGGATTATTCCGTTATTAAGAAGCTTGATATCATTACCTGCAGGAATGGCACGGATGAATTTTGTCGTATTTCTCATTTTCACAACACTCGGTACGTTGATTTGGAATATTTTTCTTGTGAATATCGGTGCTGCTGTTGGGGCTAACTGGGAAACGATCGTAGAATATATGGATGTTTATTCCAATATTGTTTATGCAATCTTAGCTTTGCTAGTGATAGTGGTGGTCTATTTGTATATTAAAAAAAGACGGAAAAAAAGTTAAGCTGCTTTTCATATAAAGGTGAAAAATTTCGTCTCGAAACCCGGGCGGGACTATGTTCTAATTGATTTCCTCAGACTTATTGAAAAAAAGTTTACTTTGTAAAAAACAGGGATGTCCGAATTGTACGATCGGACATCCCTTTTGCTTGCTTTCAGCTATGAAAAGGATTATAAAAACGATTGCCATCATGGAAAGTCACAATCATCGACATCAGGAAAAGGGCAATAAAGCTTGCAATTGTCAAATAATCACCTGTCTGAAAAGGCTTGGCACTGTACCAGGTACGTTTTTTCTTTTTACCAAAGCCGCGCAGCTCCATGGCATTGCTGATGATTTCAATTTTGTCCAGGCTTGAAAAAATCAGCGGAATGACAATTGAGAGGGTATTTTTGATGCGCTTTGCTAATTTTTCCTTTCGGGACATATCCATTCCGCGCGCCTGCTGGGCAAGAGAAATATTATGGAAGTCCCGTTGGATATCAGGAATATAACGAAATGCAAGTGCCACTGCATAAGAAATCCGGTAGCTAATTCCAATCCGGTTCAATGAAGCGGCAAATTCACTGGGATGCGTTGTGACAATAAAGAGCAGGGCAACCGGAGTAACCGTGACATATTTCATTATCACATTAAATTGGTAGAAAAGTTGTTCTGCCGTGATATTGTACCTTCCTGCAATTTCAAATAAAACGTGGCTGGTTCCATAAATCTTCACCCCTTCTTGCGGGGAGAATACATAGATAGCAATAGTGTTTATAAATAAAAAGGCAAAAATAAAAAGGAGAACAAAAGAAATTTCTTGAAGTTTCGTTTTCGAAAGCAGAAAAATAACTACACTTAATAAAAACAACACAATCAAAATTCGGGTATCATATGTAAGCATCGCAGTGGATGACCATAAAAGAAAGCAAATTAATTTTGTCACTCCTGTCAGTTGATGGACAGGAGACGGACGTTCAATATAGGATAACATTTCTACTGCCATCTTTTTCGTGCCTCCCTCTCATAAGCAATAAAGTGCTCTACAAATTTTTTCGGATCCTGGATTCCAATCCGTTTGCCTAAAGTAAATAAGGAGGTTTCTTTTAAATTTGCCCGCCGGATGGTGTCAGGATCTGACAATATTTCAATGGGAGTTGCATCTGCAATTTTTTCCCCGTCCGCAATGACAATCGTTCTGTCCGTATATTCCAGCATGACATGCATGTCATGCGTATTCATGATAATCGTAATTCCCTGCCGGTTTAATTGGCTTAGAAAATCCATCATTTCTGTAAAATGGCGGAAATCCTGGCCGGCTGTCGGTTCATCGAGAATGATTACCTCCGGTTCCAAGACAAGGATAGAAGCGATGGTGACGCGTTTTTTTTGTCCGAAGCTTAATGCGGAAATTGGCCAGTTACGAAATGGATGGAGCCCGCAAATTTGCAATGTTTTTTCGACCCGCGCTTTTACTTCTTTTTCCGGAATGTCGCGAATCATAAGCCCTAATGCAACTTCATCATAGATCATATGTTTCGAGATCATATGATTCGGATTTTGCATCACCATTCCAATCCGCAGCGCCCGTTCTTTTATCGAGTCATTCGCAATATCCTTGCCGTTATAGAGGATTTTACCGGAACCTGGCTTCTCAAATCCGCAAATTAATTTTGTCAGCGTCGATTTTCCGGCGCCATTTTTTCCAACAATACTTACCATTTCCCCTTTATGAATACAAAAGGAAACGTCATTGATTGTTCGGACATCGGGGGAATAACGGAAGGAAAGCTGCTGTAATTCCAAAATCGGCTGCGTCTGTTTGCTTAGTTTTTCCGGATCGGATTGCCGGAACCATAGCAATAATTTATCTTTACATTTGTCTGCATGAAAAGCCGAAAGCTGAGCGGGATGCATGTCCTCGGAAATTGTGCAGCCGGCGTACTTCGCCGCTTTCACATATAACGGTTCGCGAATATCATATTTTTCTAATACAGAGGAAGCTAAAATCTGGTCAGGACTGCTATCTGCGATGATTCGTCCTTCATCAATAAGAATGATCCGGTCTGCCTGGCAGTGCAAGACGTCCTCCAAACGATGCTCAATAATAATAACAGTCGTATTGGTTTCCTTCTGGATGCGGTCGATTAAGGCGATCGCATTTTTTCCCGTTGCCGGATCCAGGGAAGCAAGCGGTTCGTCAAATAAAAGGATATCTACATCATCGACAATCACACCTGCCAGCGCCACTCTTTGTTTTTGCCCACCAGAAAGCTGATGGAGAGACGATGACAGAAACTTATTCATATCAACAAGTTTTGCAACTTCTGCCACTTTGTCCTGCATTTGTTGTTGCGGCTTACAGTCATTTTCTAAAGCAAAGGCGATATCTTCTCCGACCGTTAACCCGATAAATTGCCCATCCGTATCTTGCAAAACGGTACCTACTTTTTTGGAAAGGGAAAAGATATCTAAATCTTTAGTTTCCTCCCCCATGATTTTTAGACTCCCGGTTACTTCCCCTTTGTAGGAAAAGGGGATTAGTCCGTTCAAGCAATGACCGATCGTGCTTTTTCCCGATCCGGAAGGACCGACAATCACCACTTTTTCTCCTTGATAGATTGTGACGTTCAGATCGTAAAGGGTCGGCTTTGCTTGGCTGTGATATTTAAAACTGTAGTGATTAAATTCGATTACTGGTTTTTTCATAAGAATCTCCTAATATAAGAATCAGGAAAAGGCTATACTTTTCCTGATTGAAAAATACGACTTTTTTTGTTTGAAAAAGAAATGTATGTCCTCATCAAAAAAATCTTTTGCCTGGAAGCGTTTTTTCGATCTCTAAAGAATAATGAAAAAATGAAAGCAGTAATAATTGAATCTTCTTCTGGCAGTTTTTTCGAAAAATAATCGTTTTACACTTTGAATAAGTAGTTAGCGAAATAAAAATAATATTCGCCATTCCGGAAGCGTTCCTCATTATTCCTTCTCAAGACTATTGCTTTTTGTGCGTGTTTTTGCATAAGCTAACAATAAAAGAGTACCGAGAACGCCAACTGTTACCATATTAGCAATTCCGGCATAGATTCCTTGCACAAAAACTAAATTTACAGGCTCTGCATAAATCCAAATATCCAATAACGGTGCAACAAGAAACCATCCTAATCCCTGTGCGATTATTTGTACGACATTAAATAAAATGATTTTTTTCGTATTAAAAATTCCAGATTCAATGTCTACCCGTTTAGAAAAGAGACCGAATAAAAACCCAACCAGTGTTGAGACAATGACCCAGCTCCACCATACAGAACCCCACATAACTGCATCACTTATAGAGTGGCCGATTAAGCCGATCAATGCCCCGGCAATCGGACCGAATACGATGGCCATTAACGCTAAAAAGGCATATGACGTATTAATATTGGTATTCGGGATTCCGGTAGGGATCGCAACAAATCTGTTCAAAATAACAAATACTGCAGCTCCTATACCGATGGCGACAATTGTTTTGATTGCAATGTAGCTTTTGTTCATGATTCAAACATCCTTTCTGGTTTATTTTTCTGAATATATTCAATTATAAATGATTTTTGGCACTTTGCGGATAAAAATTTTCCAACTGGTGCCGGATTCTATATGATAAGCTTTTGCAAAAGATCCTTGGTTGATTGCTACACCAATTTTATCGAGGGAATTCACGTAAAGCAGCGGCTCTCCTAAATGGCTGTCGGCAAACGAGCGCCCGTACGTCATAATATTTTTATAAATCTGCCGGGAACCATTTTCAATGGTTACTTCTACGGAATCACCATAGTCCATTTGCAATTCTTTAAATAAGGAGCGGCTGATATTTGTCCACAGATTGCCAAAGCGGACATCGAGGACATCAATATGGCCTCTTAGAACGCCACTTTCGATCTTTGCATCCGGTTTTGCCAGCTCAATGATCGAATCGGCAGATACTTCAGGTCCAATCTGTTCGAATGAAATAATACCCGCGGCAAATCTTGCTGCTGTATAGGCATAGACATCGCGGCCGTAAAAAGTATAGGATTCTCCTGAGTAAGGCAGGCGGTTAACAGTTTCGTCGATGATTCTTACTTCCGTTATGCCGATGCTATTTTTTAAATGTGTCAAAGTCCCGTTGTCTGGAGTAATAATATATTGATTTTTTGCTGTTTTTACGGCAATACTTCTTCTTTCAGAGCCGACACCGGGATCAACAACTGAGACAAACACAGATTCAGCCGGCCAATACGATACTGTCTGGTATAAACGGTATGATGCTTCCCATATATTGTATGGCGGGATATCATGGGTTAAATTAAAAATCTGTAGCGATGGATCAACGGATATTGCCACACCATACATGGCGCATACTGCACCGTCACTTAAGCCAAAATCAGTTTGTAAAATAATTGGTTTTTTCACCATTATTTCCTCCATTCTTGTTTGGTACTATTTTTCCTTTGGAAAACTTTTCACAACGGATTTTTTCCTACAGCAGAAGATATCTAGGGTACGTTAAAAATAGCGAAAAATAAAAAACCGCGTCCTTCAACATAGAAAGGACGCGGTTATGATTCACGTGGTACCACCTTTATTCACTGTTTGTTCACACTAAACAGCCTCTGCAAGTACGCGAACTTTATAGCTCTTTATACTTGTGCTATTGATAACAGGTAGCAAAACCCGCCGGAACCTACTAATATCAGCTTTTGTGATACTTTCAGCACGAAACTCAGAGGCCATTGTTCAAATCCGTATTTTTGCTTCTTTCCAGCTGCCGAAGCTCTCTGTGAAAAATAACAGAATTCTACTTTTCCCCGTCAACGTTTTTAAAACTCATTTATCTGTGGATGCTCAAATCTATTCTGAATTTTTACTGTTTTAGCTTGCTCTAAATTGAGTTTAATTATAATCCAAGAATGTGGAAAGTTCAAGAAAAAAATTTTCGCAGATTAAGCTTTTGTATAGTTAAGATCCCAGACTACTCCAAAAGGATCCTTCACTTTCGCATACTTTGCTCCCCAAAACGTATCCTGTAATTCCATGAGGATAGAGCCCTGTTCGCTTAGTTGATCATATATTTTTTGTATTTCCGCTTCACTTTCAAGTTCAAGTGTTAAGGAAATGTTATCGCCAAACGTAACATCCTGTCCCGGAAAAGTATCGGAAAACATTAAAAACAGATCATCCTTTTTGAATTTTGCATGGATAATTTTATCATCCACTTCAGGAGGAGTAGGGTGATCAGCTTCCCCGAAGGTTTGTTTCTCGGTAACCTCTCCTTCAAATACTTTTTCATAATACGCTAAAGCGTCACTTGCATTTCCGTTAAACAATAAATAAGGTGTTACCTGTCCTTTCATTGATGACACTCCTCTATACGTGAAATTTGCATTCTTATGGTTAACAAATTCTATAAATGATATGAGG
>JAGKQJ010000176.1 GCA_017898095.1 Bacillaceae bacterium Marseille-Q3522
GATTGTATATCTGTTGCGTATAAACAATTCCCAAAAAAACAACTCAATTTCTAAAATATACAAACAATTAATATATGCTTTTTTCTGATAAGAAGAGACAGTTCCAAAAATAAATTGAGAAAAAATCAGTCCCGACTTTCTGTAACAAATGAGATAACCTCTACCACTTTAAAAGTGACAGAGGTCTTGGGATTAAAAAACTTGGACTGCCCCTCTCCATTATTCCATTTAATACTTAACTTCGATCTGCTGTTTTTTACGTCTTACCACTAATGTATCTCCTATTCTCTTTCTCAAGTAATAATATAAAACAATCGAAGATACAAGAAGAATCAGCACATAGAATCCGGCAAAGGATGCAAGCAATACTATCCAGACGGAGACGTGCACTTGATAAAATGCTGCATAAAGCAAGATACTTACAGCGGCACCAATGAGTAATGCCATTCCTGCCCAGAGTGCAATTTCCGACAGATAGAGGCGGTATATATGGCTGATTTTCCAGCCGATGGACCGAAAAGTACCAATCTCTGACTGCCTTGCTTTTAGCAATGATGTTAAACTTTCGATCAGGGTGATGAAAGCAAGGATATATGTGCTGATAATCAGCAGAACATGCCAGTTGCTGATTTGCAGGTTTACATATTCTCCTAAGATGGTAACACTAGTCCGTCTGACTGTTTCGGTAAGGCACAAATAAACAAACGAAGAAAGAGCGTTCACTAACAGCAGCTGAAGGAATGGAGCACGGATATACTTTCGGAAAAACGTAATATTTCTCCACTGCAACAACTGTGCGGGCTTATTCCTGCTATGCCTGGTTTTGGAAATAACCTGTCTTTTCTGATTCGCCATTTTAGTCGACACAAGTACGAGCGTAGTAAAAGCAATCACGATCGTCATGATTAGATGCCATAAAAAGATTGTCATTTCTGTTTTCTGCCAAAAATAGATTGCAATCACGAGAATAAACGATAACAGCCAGGAGAAAAACGCCAACACTCCAATCTCGCTGCGGAATAGACGATTTGTGTGTTTTCTTTCCCATCCGAGCTGTTGAAATAATAAGAAGTCTCCGGCTTTATTAACTTGCCAGAAGCGGACGCGGTTCAATATATAAGCAGCTGTTACAAATAAAAAGGAAATTGCTAATACAATCGTTGTAACATTCCATTCGGAAATGATCGTTCCTGCCGCACCTAGCGTCGTCCATGATTCACGTACAAGCCCGACCCCTTCTACTTCGACATCAAGCTTTTGCGGTGACGCGCCGGCAATAACTGTAACATTTAAACCCATTTCTTCTATTTCTGAAGCAATGTGGTTTATTTTTTCGGCTGCTTCAGGTGTATATCCCGTTATTCCGGCTACTTTCACGCGAATCGCATCTATTGGTGTCTCCCCTTTAATGAGCTCCGCTGATTTTATATTCGTTACACCTGTGGCAGCATCTGAAACAAAGCTCCCCGGAGTGACCGTTGCTTTCATTTCAACCGCATCGTCCTCTCCATCGCCGATATAAGAAACCGGTGCAAGCCGATATATTCCCAACGGACTGGACGCGAGTTTTTCCTCATAACTTCCTGCATCAAACTCGCCGACAGGATCAAGCATAAACGGCACTTTCGTACCAAGTTCAGTTGCCTCTTCCTGCGTTAGTCCTTTTTCAATAATATTACGGTAAATTGGCACACCATTTTCATCCGCCACTTTTTTTATCGTAAAATGATCGTTGTTACGTTCGTATTTAACATCTCCGGCAAAATAATGTTTTGCCATATATCTTAAATCAATATCTTGGAAAAAAATTCCATCATTGTATTTTCCGGTATCAATTACTTTTTCTTCAATATCGCTTATAAGGACTCCTTCTGTATTGTTAAACGGATTAAGTGAAGATCCTATATTTACATGGATAGACTTTGAACTAGTTTCGGGATAATTAAACAATTCATTAACAAGACTTTTATACTCATTAGACTCAAAACTATGATAAAAAGTATTCTTTTGTCGAGGTTCTCCCTGTGAATCATAGGGCACTAATCCAAGCCTGTCCCTGTAGACCTGTGTTTGTTCTTTATTAATATTTAATTTATCAATCTTTGCATCCACAAATAACGAAACCCCACTGTCTTTACGCTGTATGAGGGGAACGATTGGAATATCTTCCTGATTATCTGTAACAGCCGTCGTTCCCCATCCTGTTGCCGGACTATCCTCATTTATTTTTGTAAAATCAATCCCAGTTAAGGCTTGTTCTGCTTCCGGATCTACAGCCACCAGTAAATGAAAGGTAGGAGGCATTAAAAATCTTGCAATTCTATCAGAACAATAATCTAATAATTCGGCATTATCTGAAAGAGGCTCAAATTCCCCTTCATATATTGAATTTCCGGTAGCCTCCAGCAGAACACAGGAATAGGGCTTATCAATCGGATAATTATGAACTCCATCTGAAGTGACATATTCCATTTGATATCGTGTCGCTTGCTCTGGAGGTACAAAACCGACATTTGATTTAATACCGGTAAAATAGCCCAGTGAAGCAACCGGTGCGGCAATTTCGATGTCCGGACGGTTTTTGATTGTTTCCCATTGAGAACGGGAAATGCCGCCCTGTCCAAAGCTTAAATAATTTTCCGGCACGATGCCGTCTGTTTTTTCAAGTTCATGCTCTGTCCCCTGGGGACGAACAAGAAGGTCATAGCTACCTCTCGCATAATAAGTAATATCTGTTTCCACTTGTGTTTGCGATTGCTGCAAAGCTGTAGTAGAAAGTGAAATCATCGCTAAAATAATGGTAAGTGCCGTTATAAAAAGTAATGCTGTACCTTTTCTTCTTGTAATCTCTTTCCAAATCAAAGATATCATCATGCAACACCCTCTCGTATTACGCCGTCTCGTATCCATAATATTCTTGAACCATGTTCAATAATCTTTATTGACATATTTTTCACACTTGGAAAAAAATAAGTTAGTATTAGTAAGACGTTATGGATACTTTTTCGTTACACTTCTATTAAATTTTTATAATACTAATCGCCTATTTGGTTAAAAGGCGACTAGTATCATGTATTTATTGTTCAGCTTCTACTTTTTTTCGAATATTTCTCTTCCTGCGTACGACCAATGTATCCCCTATGCTTTTCTTTAAAGAATGTCTAATAACGATAAGTGTAACAAGCAAAACAATAAGATAAAATCCAAGCACGGATCCGCCTAAAATCAGGAGTACCGAAAGTTGGAACGGGAAGACAAAGCTATAAAGAAAACCGCTGATGATGCCGCCTACTGCGATAGCGATGCCACTCCAGAGAGCAATTTCGCCGGTATAAAGCCGTAATATATGTCCCATTCCCCATCCGATCGAGCGGAATGTGCCAATCTCCTTTTGCCTTATCTTTAATAGAGATAGGATGCTTTCTACCAATGTAAAGAGCGCCAGTAAATAAGCCGCAACAATTAATAACACATGCCAACTGCTTGTTTGCACATTAATATATTCCCCCAACAGTGTTACACTTGTTTGTTCTACTGTTTCCGTTAATGACAGATAAACAAATGTTGACAGCGTACTAACAACCAGTAATTGAATGAACGGGGATCGGATATAGCGGATAAAGAAACAAATGTTTTTCGTAATCAATCCGTTCCCGCGTGCTTTTTTCCTTGTCTGTACCTGTTTTTTCTGTTCGGACATTTGCTTAATCCGGCTGCCGATCATCGCCAAAATCATGAAAAGTGTTAGTATAAAACCAATCCCGTGCCACAAAAATACATGATTTGATAAACCTGATTGTTGGTGGGTAATCAGTAATGCCGGATAAGAAGCAAGAAAGGCAATAATAATCACAGCCAACATTTCCATCCTCGACAGTTTCGTAATATGCTTACGTTCCCAACCAAGCTGCTGCAAGAGAAGCAGATCCTGCTGGCGGGATACCTGCCAAAAACCGATGCGGTTGATAAGATAAATAATTGTAACAATTCCAAACAATACCGCAAGTATCACATTCGTGACATTCCATTCACTTACAATCGAACCGGCAGCTCCAAGTGTTGTCCAAGATTCCTCGACTAAGCCGACTCCTTCCACTTCGACTTGTAGCTTTTGCGGGGATGCCCCTGCGACAATGTTTGTTTCTAAACCGAGCTCTTCAATCTCCGAAGCAATTTTCTCAATCTTTTCCGCTGCCTCTTTTGTATAACCGTCAATTCCCGCAACTTTCACGCGGATGGCATCAATCGGTTTGTCCCCTTTTACAGCAGTTGCTGCTTCGATGGTTGTAAGCCCTGAAGCCGGCGTGGAGACAAAGCTGCCGGGAGTAATCGTCGCTTTCATTTCAATATGGTTCTCTTCTCCGTCGCCTATATAGTAAACTGGTGCATATTGATAAATGCCGAGCGGGCTAGAGGCTAATGATTCCTGATAGTCATTTATTTTAACTGTGTCAATTAAATTAGAAAAAAAACTTAATTTATCTATGCTTTCTTCACTATCCATTACATTTGCATCGAAAACTATCCCTTTCTCTTGAAGATCTCGGTATAGAGGAATTCCTTCCCGTTCTTCAAGTTTTTTAATTGTAATGGTCCCATTCTTTTGTTCATACTGCAAAGGGCTTGCCAAATAATAGTGAAAAATGCTGTTTCGATCATTCAATCCATAAAAATTATTCTCTCCGCCAATTTCCATCTTGCTTATGGCTCCATCTTTGGAGATAAGATATGCATTCTGATTAAAAGGTTGTAGATATTTGCCAATTTTTACTTCTTTTATCTCAATCCTATTTTCAGCCTGCATCGAAGCTATTTTTTTATATAATTCCTGATATTCCGGAGTGTTTATTTTCTCGTCTAAAAAGTGAGACCCTTGGACATTAATATCATTAACTAAGCTTAATTGCTTACGATATTGCTTTGTGTCTTCTGAAGTTAAAGGTAATGATTCTATTGTTACATCTGCTTCTAAATTAACACCGCCATAATCAAGTTCAATTATAGGTATTTCGGAAAAATTATCCGTTATACCTAATTCTTGAAAAGAACTATACATACTACTTTCCCATCCGGATTTTAGAAAATTTAGTGGGATTCCGGTTAACGCTTCTTCTTCGACTGGATCAACACCGACGATTAACTGATACGTAGCAGGTAATTTATATGACGCATTGTCATAACAGAAATTACCTGTAGAGTTATCTATATAGATCGATTCAAAGTTAACCGGAAGGTTTAACATTCCTGATTTCTCTAAAAGGATACATACTTGATCCTCGCCAATAGTATAGCGATTTACTCCATCTGTTGTCATAAATTGCATTATATAACGGGTGGAGCTTGCCGATGGCTCTATACCTACATACGAAATCTCCCCAGTAAAGTATCCGAGAGATGCAACAGGTGCAGCTGTCTCAATGTCAGATCTTTCTTTTATCAACTTCCACTGTTCAAGAGAAATGCCGCCTTCACCAAAGCCAATATAATTCTCATGGACAAGTCCACGTTCCTTCTCAATCGGTGTAATCGCATTTGACGGACGTACTAATATGTCATAGCTTCCCCGTGCGTAGTACGTAATGTCGGATTGTACCTGTTGGTGGGCATTTTGGATTGATGTTGCCGCAAGCGGCATGATAACAAAGATAAAAAGGAGTGCAAGTATCAGTAATAATTGTGTTAGCATTTTCCGTATTAGATTCGTAAATAGTAAATGTTTCATACCGCCATCGTCTCCGCAAGCACTCCGTCACGAAGAAACAATTTTCTCGTCCCCCACTTTGCCACTTCCAGGTCATGGGTCACGAGTAGAATCGTCATTCCTTTTTGTTGGAGATCATTTAATACTTGTAAAATATTTTCCCGGTTTTCCGCATCCAAATTGCCCGTTGGTTCATCGCATAAAAGTAATTGCGGTTCGTGCAGGAGTGCACGGGCTATTGCCGTACGCTGTTTTTCGCCGCCGGAAAGTTCCCCCGGCAAGGCATGAAGGCGATGATCCATATGTATTTGAGCCAACACTGTTTTTGCTTTTTCCGCCAACGTCTTTCGCGGTTCATAAGGCCACTGCGGCAGCATGACATTTTCTAGCACTGTGTATTGGTCAAATAAGCGGTAATCTTGAAAAATATAGCCGATTGTCGTCCGTCGGTATAATTGCAATTCACTTTCTGAAAGCGATGATAAATTTTTTTCGTCTACTTCAATACTTCCAGTTGAAAGGCGCTCCATCCCGCCAATGACATTTAGTAAAGTAGTCTTTCCGGAACCGGACGGTCCTAAAATATTTATCCATTCTCTCTTTTCAATATGAAACGTCATATCTATTAATGCGTGTACTGTCTGGGTTGTTTGAAATGTTACGGATGCTCCTATTAGATTAATAAACATATTTTCACCTTCCATAAATATTAAAATGGAAAAAAAGGAAAATTCACCACGCTTATCTCAGTAACACTTTCAAGGTGAATTTTCCTTGACTTTAACAAACTTATCTGATTTGTCTTACTATTACATCAAAAGAATCAAATTCGTGAAGATCAGTAACCAAAAATCTCCCATAAAATGTCTTTGAAGATTCACTGCCCAAAACATATTTAAACCTGAAATAATCGTAAGTATAATAAGCATCATCCGCAACATCTACTGTTACATCACCAATACCGACATGATATGCAACATCAAACGGTCCAATACCAGACCATTGAACTCTTGGCCATACTGCATAAGCAACATCACCATTAATTGTCTGAGAATATGGATTTGCAGTGATACTTGCAGCAGAAGTTTCATCTACAAACAGCCCGAATCCACTCAACAAAAGAATTGACATAAAACCGCTGATTATGATTTTTTTAAATCTTTTCAATATATTCACCTCCCTTTTAATGTGATAGTCCCCAATACTTGAAATAAAAAATAAATATTGAGAGACTCCAATAATACACATTCATAGTTTGTCTTGAAAAACAAGAAAAACTATAATCCTTCCAATCTTGAAAACTAAACTTTCATTTTCGCGATTTTTCAAAAAACTCAAACTGGAAGAAATCTCAAATGCGTATCATTAAAAAAATCAGCCAAAGAAATTAATCCTTCACAAAAATTTGGATATCCAAATTATGTACTAGTACATTAATCATCATACAACATTAATCTACTATTTTCTATAACTTTTTCCCAAAAAATACCGCAAACTTTTATGGTGAATACCACAAAAAAATTGGCGGTACTCCACAACGAAGTTTTCGGTGACAAATGAATAAATTAGTGCTATCGTTAATATAATGGTGCATTTTTCCTAAAAACGAGAGAAGGAGGCGGATACAGGAAGTTGAGCGCTATACATTCGAATCAACTAAAGCACACGTTGCAGCACATTATAAAAGAGCAAGCAAAACTTGGCGAATGTAAAGAGTTGCTGCTAAAATACGTTGATTATCAAGCTGATAAAGGATTTCCATTCGGTGAAATACTGATTCTCCACTATCAAATGTTTAATGGCGGGGAAACAAATGAAATCTATACAGTGGCGGCAGCCATCGAAATGTTGATCCTCTCTTTCGATATATTAGATGATTTCGAGGATAATGATTTCCATGGCAAGCCATGGAGAGGTGCAGCAGACTTAAATGCCACAACGGCATTGCTTTTTTCAAGTATTGATATAATCAGGAAGACAAGCTTTAAACACAAAGAAAAAGCCATTTCCAGCTTACTCGATTTTTCCTTTCGTGCCATTAACGGTCAACATCTTGATCTTGCAAAAACCAGCAATACTGATTCGGCTTATATAGAAATGACATTAAAAAAGTCCGGATCCCTCGTTGCATTAGCCAGTTTAATCGGCACCATCTTGGCTCACAGCAATTGTCTGGAAGAAGTCAAAAAATATTCACAATATATTGGCTTGATTGGTCAAATAAATAATGATTTAATAGATGTAAGAATATGGCCATTCAATAATGATATTGTCAACAAAAGATACACACTTCCGATCATCTATCTATTAAATTGTAAGAATGTTCATGTAAATTTGATG
>JAGKQJ010000177.1 GCA_017898095.1 Bacillaceae bacterium Marseille-Q3522
ATTCCATTGCATCCATTTTTTTGTGTTCTGTTCAAATGGATAACGCAGGGCATCTAAGTAAGCCCTTGTTTGTATAACAATTGGCTCGTTAAATGTAAACCAATGTTTAACGCGGTCTCCATAGCGATCGAATACTTTTTCTGCATATTTAGTAAAGAACTCTACAACATTTTTAGATCCCCATCCGCCATATTTTTCAAATAGGATGGCCGGTACTTCATAGTGCTCTAAGCAAATCATAGGCTCTATCCCTTTATCAAGTAATTCATTTATTACATTATCAATATAAGAAGCGTACTCTTCATCTACAATTGCTTCTTCATAATCAATGAGAAATCGTGACCAGTTAATAGAAGTTCTAAAGTGAGTTAATCTGATTTCTTGCATCAGGGCAATATCTTCTTTATAGCGATTATAAAAATCAGTCGCTACTACAGGTCCATATCCATCATACCAAACGTTTTTATTTTTTTTATACCAAAGATCCAGATAAGAATCTTGAAAATCTTTTTTTCCGCTCCATCCTTCTGTTTGCCAGGCTGAGGAAGCGGCTCCAATAATAAAGTCTTTTGGTATAGTTAATTTTACTTTTTCCAGCACTATTAAGTACCTCCTTGGTTATTTTAAAAGTTTATAAAAAGCACATACTTTTCATTAAACTTAAACACTTCCTTAAATGAAAATGACGCTTCCCATTCCGTTTTCAAGATTAAACAGCTTCTTGTTCATTCTTATTATCAGTTACTTGAGCAGCCTTATTTGCAATAAGGACAAAAGGTAAATAGATAAAAACGGAAACAATAATACAAAAGATTTGTGTAATGACGGCACCCATACTTCCTGCTGTAGATAACCAGGCACTAATAATTGGCGGTGTTGTCCAGGGAATCATGACTACTGCTTTCGCTGCAAAACCAGTAGCTGTTGCAATATATCCAATTGTTCCTGTTATTAACGGAGTAATAATAAACGGAATTGCCATTAATGGGTTTAGCATGATTGGCAGCCCGAAAATTACTGGCTCATTAATATTAAAAATCCCCGGTCCAATGGATAGTTTTGCAATGCTTTTCATTTCTTCCCGTTTTGAAGCGATAAAAATAGCTATTAATAAACCGATTGTCACCCCTGATCCGCCGATACTCATATAAACATCCCAAAATGGCATAGTAATGATATTGGGAATCTCAGCTCCTTCTTGGAAAGCCGTCATATTTACGGTAATGGATGCAAGCAATAACGGTTCCCTGATCGGTTTAATCATTTGATTTCCATGAATGCCGATTACCCAGAAAAATTGGGCAACAAACATAAGAATAAGAAGACCTGGCAAGCCTTGCATAACACTTTCCAATGGTTTTTGAATAATACTATACACGGCTTCATACAAGTAAATTCCTGTGATTTTATAAAAAATAAATCCCAGACTCGCAATAATGGTAACTGTTAATATCGACGGAAATAATGCCGAAAATGAAGTTGCAACATTCGAAGGCACACTTTCAGGCATTTTTATTTGCAGTTTATCAACATTTGATAGTTTGCTATATATTTCCACGGAAAGTATAGCGATAAACATACCAAGAAATAAACTTTTCGGATCTGAGAATTGTCTAGCTAAAATATCTACTACAAGCTGATTTTGCTCATTTACAAGTAATTCAAGTGTTGTTGGGACAATAGAGATATAGGACATAAGCGCCAATATACCAGGAAATAATGACTGATGGCCATTGATTCTTCCTAATTCAATTCCAATAAGGAAGATCGCTCCGATCGTTAAAAAATTTAGTGTTGCATATTGAATAGCTTTCATGATTGGTTGATAGTCTGCAAGAAATGCAAAGATATCGAAATGAGCCAATCCGTTTTCAGTACTTAGCAGCATGTTTGATACTAATACTGCAAATGCTCCTGTGATAATAACAGGCATTAATGTTACAAAAGCTTTTTTAATTGCCATGATGTACTTTTGATTATTGATCTTATAGGCAACGTGCTCAAAAGTTAGTATCATTTTTTCTTTAAAACTCACAAATATGCCCCCCATTATTTTCTAATGATATTTTGAATCCATATTCCACTTCATGTGTTCCTGTTCTTATCATAATAAAATAGCGCTTACATTTACATTCACTTTTTTTCCACTACGAAGCGGAAATCATTATCTAAGTAGAGTAAAAAAGAAAACATCGTATATAGACGATGCTTTCTTAACCTTCGAGAGATAATAATATCTTTGTAAATTCTTCATAGGAATCAACTTTAATTAACTGGTTTACTAGCGTTGCATTGCCGGAAATCTTTACTAATAATTGATACATTTTCTGTAATTCTTTTGTATACTTTTTTTGTACACTTAGCAAACAAATAAATTGAACCGGATGATCTCCCCATTGTATTGGCTTTTTCAACGTACAGACAGACCAAAAAGTGTGATCGGATAGCGGTCTGATCGGATGGGGAAATGCAACTAAATTTCCATAGCTGGTAGGAGCCATTTTTTCTCTTTCTTCTACGAGCGTCTTAAATTCCCCGGGGATCTCCATTAAATTAGTTATCTTATCCGCTAAAAACGCAATTACTTCTTCCCTGGATTTTAATTCTTGTTTGAAAAAAGTAAGCTCTGGTTTTAGATATTGTAAGGCACTTCCGATGTTCTTAATAATGATATTCTCCAGTTTAAGAATATCTTCATCCCTAATAATCGTATTTACATCAATCACTGGTATTGTCAATGCCTGTTTAATCGGTATCGTGCTAATGATGAAATCTAATGCTCCTAAATCATATTTATCTAAATTTAGTAAATTGGTCGTACCAATAATTTCTAATTTGTCACCGAATGTAGCATGAAGTTTATGATAAAGTAATTGCGCACTGGCGACCCCAGTAGCACAAACGATTAAACACTTTTTTGCTTTTCCAGCAGCCTTCTTTCTTTCTAATGCTGCACCAACATGCAAGGCTAAATACCCGATTTCATCTTCATTAATGCTTATATTTCTTTCTTTTTTTAAACGTTGCCCTATCACGATGGCTGCGTCAAATGCTACCGGATAGTTCTTTTTTATTTCTAATAATAGAGGATTTCTGATATTCATATCATACTTATAGCGGTTAATGGCAGGTTTAAGATGTAAACACAGTCCATAAATTAATTCCTTGTCGTGCGCTATTCCTAGTTGCAATACTTTTTCTGCTTCCAATAGTAAATTTTTTGCCAATGCTAAAATATCGTCATCAATGATGTTTAAAAAATTCTCTTCCTTAACTGGTTGATAGGACATAATTTTTGTCCCTAATAAATGAATCGTAATATATGCTATTTCAGATTCGGGAAACTGCACAGCAAAAGATTGTTGTAAATCTTCTACTATTTGCTTTGCTACAAAAAACTCATTAGACGCTTTAATCTTTTCAAAATCCTTTTCGGGTATAGATACATAATTATTATTTTGTATCCGCTTACAAGCTATGGCTATATGCGTAATTAAATTGTTTTTTCCTATATCTGATAACAAGATAGAAGCTTCTTTCGTTCTTCGAATTAGTAATTTTTCAATATTTTTAATATCCTCAGAGGGAAGTATTTGCTGATCGGAATCAAATACATACTCAGCAATACAATATCGCAGCTTTGCTTCATCGCCTGTAATCTTTAGTCCATAATTAGGACGACTTTCCAGTCCAAGGTTAAACTTTTTTAATATGCTTCTGATTTCTTTCATTCCATTTTTTACCGATGATTCACTTATAAATAGCTCGTTTGCAAAGTCTTCTATTTTTATATATTTCTCTGATAAAAGTAACCGTCTGAGCATATATTTTATTCTTTCTGATGGTTCCGTCGGTATGGCATTTTCTAAATCATTTTCTGTTGTTAATTCCTGTAAAAAAGGACGAAAGGAACTATAATCTTTTATGATTAATTCATACCCTTTTCCTCTCTTTAGCGAAATTACTGCCCCATGATTGTGTAAATTTTCCGATAATGATTTTATATCCGTTCTTATCGTTCTCGAAGTAACTTCTAATGTATGGGAAAGTTCTTCGGTCGATATTGCTTTATCAGCCTGCATAAGTAGATGCAGAATTTTTTTTTGACGTATAGATAGCAATATTCATACATCCTTTCAAGATACCTATTTTTACAATCCATTCGTAGAGTGGTAGTGGTAGGAACACATACTTGCGGAATAGAATTCAAAATTAGGTACATTACTATCATAGCGTATAACAAGCATTTAAAGAAGCAGAATTTTTAAATTTATTATTAACACAATGATTCAAAAAAAGGTTTATTTAGCCGGTGAAAGACTAATCATGCTAGATGAAATGACGCGAAAAGCAAAACTTTCATGTGTGATGTGACGGAAGGGAGGAGAGGGGTTGACTGCTTACCTATTCCAATGACGGCAGTTAATCACCTCCTACTACTCGATTTTAGATACTTATGACATTAAAAAATAGAGCGAGGAATATACTTGAAAAAGGAATGTTTAAGCTCCATATTCATCAACATTCTCAATAGTGAGAATCTCCCTAATATCTTCAATATCCAATGCTTCAGCAATTCGGACAATGTGTCCGACATCGATGCGCTTTCTATCCCCCTTTGCCAGCGGACTTATTTGAGAAATGTCGATGTCTGCGAGCCTTCCTAATTCGCGTAACGAAATGTTCTTTTTTTCAATTAGCTCGTGTATATGAATGACAAGTTTTTTTGTATGCATTAAAATACCTCTTATCTATGCAATTAAATCCACTGTTATCTTACCCATGATATCTAAAGTAAAGAACCGGGGAACTTATAAATTCCCGTTGCTAAAAAGCAATCCATCCAATATTATTATTTTCTGCTGTCCTTCTCCTTTTTAATGAATTCCCAGTACCTGTGAAGCAGCAGAACATTTTCTCGCGGATCAGTGCTTATTTCCTCTAAAAACTTCATTTCTTTCATCATTCTGATCGCTTCGATTTCGGATTTCGTGAGTTGTAAATTTTCGGTTAACGGAACTAATACAGGAATGGAAGGAGTATCGATTCTGCCCAGTAAATAATCGATAGAGACATTGAAGATGGAAGCAATTTTTTGCAGAGTATCAATAGAGGGTTCATTTCTGCCTTGCTCATAAAAGCCATAGGCACTTGTGGTTATATTTAATTTCTTAGCCACATCTTCTTGTTTAAAATTTTGCTCATCTCTTAACTTTCTCAGACGTTCTGGAAAATATAGCACTCTATCTACCTCCTTTTTTCGCATGTATTATACAACGTTTTGTTGATGTAAATGGTAAAAAACAACAAAATATCTAATAAAACGTTTACAAACAACATATTGTTGTGTATTATGGTAGAGGGAGGTGAGTATTTTGTAGTAGGATATTTATCTTAATCATGTTATACGAATCTATTTAAAAATTGACAATCAATAAGCAAGAGGATTCGGAATAATTCAGAATAAGCAACTCATGTAAGATAGTTAGTTAAAGGAGATGAAAATCATGGATATTACCGAGATGCTTTTTAAAGAAAATATTCAATTATGCATGAAAGCAAAAAGTAAATCAGAAATTATAGACACCATGTCAAAATTGCTTTATAAAAGCAATTGCTTAAATGATTTAGAACAATTTCGAAAAGATATTTGGACGCGGGAAAATATAATTTCGACAGAAGTTGGTTCAGGCATTGCCATTCCCCATACAAAATCAGCTGCAGTAAAAAAACCGGCGATTGTCTTTGCAAGAAATTTAGACGGAATCACATATGACAAAGAAATCTGTAACTTATTCTTTATGATTGCAACCGGAAAGAATGCATCTAACGAGCATTTACAAACATTGTCGCGTTTATCGACATTCTTAATGGATGAAGTATTTAGAGCTAAGCTTATATTAGCTAAGTCTCCTGAAGAAGTTTTAAAGATAATAAAAGAGAAAGAAAACGAAATATCTAATGAGCAAAATAAGGGAAACACTGATTCCAATGACAGAAAAAAAATTTTTTTAGTTGGTGTTACGGCATGTACTGCAGGTATAGCTCACACGTATATGTCAGCACAAGCTTTAAGAGATGCTGCAGCTAAGAAGGGTATTGAAATAAAGGTACAAACTGATGGGTCAAGTGGAACAGAAAATAGGCTGACGGAAGATGATATTGAAAGGGCGGAAGGAGTCATTATTGCAGCAGACAGATCTGTTGAAATGAACAAATTTCATGGAAAAAAACTAGTCGAAACATCTACTAAACGTGGAATTAATGATGCAGAAAAATTAATAGACGAAGTTTTGAATAAGACAGATGTATATAAAGGAAATGCAGGTATTGATTCAGAAGAAACAGAGAGCAAATTAAGTAAAGGACAAGCTTTTGATATTTATAAACATTTAATGAATGGTGTTTCATTTATGTTGCCTTTTGTAGTTGCCGGTGGTATTTTAATTGCAATTTCTTTTATGTTTGGTGTTAACTCAGCTAACCCTGATTCCAGTCAATACAATGCTTTTGCAGCAATTCTCAATTTGGTAGGTTCAAAAGCCGCATTTGGGTTAATGGTACCAATCTTCGCCGGTTACGTTGCTTATAGTATTGCAGATAGACCGGGTTTAGCACCTGGAGCAATTGGAGGAATGATTGCTTCTCTTGGCGGATCGGGTTTCCTAGGAGGACTAATTGCAGGTTTTATTGCTGGATATGCTATCTTACTATTGAAAAAAGTCTTAATAAAATTGCCTAAATCTTTACATGGATTAAATCCAGTTCTATTATATCCAGTGTTAGGAACCTTTATAACTACAATCATCATTCATTATGTAATTAATACGCCCGTAACAAGTATGAATGATTTCTTGGTAAGCTGGCTGGAAGGCATGGGGGGTTCTAATGCTATCCTTGTTGGTGCAATATTAGGTGCTGTACTGGTAAGCGATATGGGCGGCCCTTTGAATAAAATTGCTTATGCATTTGGTATACAAATGATTACGAGCGGAGTTTATGAACCAATGGCAGCACTCATGTGTGGTGGTATGATACCACCAATTGGATTAGGCCTTGCGACAACAATCTTTCGAAATAAATTTACCTCTCAAGAAAAAGAAACTGGAAAGGTAGCTTATGTACTTGGAGCTTGTTTTATAACAGAAGGGGTAATACCGTTTGCAGCCACAGATCCGTTAAAAGTGATCCCGGCGAATATTGTTGGTGCGGCTGTTGGTGGTGGCCTTTCTATGATGCTCGGTATTGAACTAACTGCACCACATGGTGGGATATTCGTTATTCCAATTGCTATAAATCACCCATTATTATATATCATATGCATATTGGCAGGAAGCGTTGTAACCGCTCTCATTGTTGGGTTCACAAAAAAATCGATCATAAGAAAATCAAATGTTAAAAATGGAGCTGATTTAAATGCTAGTAACATCTAAAGAATTATATGAAGTTTCTCAAGAAAAAAGTTTTGCAATTCCTGCGCCAAATTTTATTGATACAGATACACTTAAATCGCATATTGAAGTAGCCGAAGAACTTGGTTTACCGGTTATTACGGCATTAGCAGAAAGTCACTTGCAATATATAAGCCTTGAAGATGCAGCTTATATTGGAAAATATTATGCTGAAAAATCCAAAGTACCTGTAGTATTACATCTTGACCATGGAATGACACCGAGTATTATAAAAAAAGCCATAGACCAGGGATTCACTTCAGTAATGATTGATGCATCACAAGATGATTTTGAAACAAATGTTATTAAAACAAAAGAAATAATTGAATATGCCCATCTAAATGGAGTTGTAGTGGAAGCGGAGATTGGTCACGTAGGTTCTGGCATTAATTATGAAAATCATGAAGTAACTGATTCGAAATACACTAATGTTGAAGATGCTGTATGTTTCATTGAAAAAACAAATGTAGATTCGCTTGCTATCTCAGTTGGAACTGCTCATGGAATGTACAGAGGGATACCTGAAATAAATTTTCAAAGGTTAAAAGAAATTTCTGAAGCTGTTAAAACACCATTGGTACTGCAC
>JAGKQJ010000178.1 GCA_017898095.1 Bacillaceae bacterium Marseille-Q3522
ATATATATGATTGGGATTATCATTATTTGTATATGCATCTATCGAATAATAACAAAATGGTTAAACGTTAGGAAAAGTAATTATCGCCAAGATTTAACTTTAGTTTTCCTACCAGAGTCTTCATCTGGTCGTTACAGTAATTTTTCCGTTCCTCTATGTCTTTCGTTACTTTTCCCCTTTCAACTGTTCTTTATTAGGAAATTGAAAATTGTCCGCTGTAAAATTGCTTGATACAAATGTGCTCAACTTTTCTTTCATGTTAATTTTCATTTTTAGCCTCCTGTAAATTAAATTGATTTATTGCATTTCCTGTCAAAATACATACACATCAGTTAGAATTACATTTCTCATATAGGTCAAACGAAAAAGCCGCCAATCATTCCGCTTTAGGGAAAAACCATATAGATATCAAGTTTTATCCCGAAAATACCAACTTGCTACTTGCTAGACTCCACAGTTCGCTTTGACGCTTCACCCGTTACATAGAAAAAAGTTGTTTACTGGACAAAAAAGATCTTTACTGAGATCGTTATTGCGGAGTAAAGACGAACTGCGCAATGTTGAATAACAAATACATTCTATGTTATTTATAACTTGACTCTGTTAAAGTTTTTAACTACGAAGCCGCTTGTTTGAGAACTTTATTAGCATTCGTATTCCATTTTAAGAAACTCAAATGTGCTACCATTTGTATCTTGCATAAAAGTATCAACATCTTTAAATCCAACTTTTCTATAAACCTTTATTGCTCTTTGATTAAATATTGCAACTGATAAGGTTATTCTTTTAGGTTTATATTCTGATTTCACAAAATCTATAGCAGCCATTAAAAATTCTGACCCCATACCTTTTCCAGTAAGTATTGGTTTCATTCCCAAGCCAATCTCAAAAGTGGCATCATCCACTTTATCAACAATAAGAAAAGCTATCAATTCATTATCTTTTGTAACAGCAAAAGTTGAATTTCCTCGCATCTCTGGATTTAAAAACTCATTTAAATCTTCTTCATCAGCTTCCATATCATAGAATGAATATTCACCTTTATAATGCCAGTTAAATGCGATACTTTCAGCCTGTTCTTGCTTCAGAATACTAAACTCATAATTCATTATCAATCACCCTTCATTAGAAAGATTGTCGATACGCAGTATTCGTCAACTGTACAATACACTACAAATTATTTTTAATAGCATTAAAGGATTTTTAAGTAAGGAACTTTCTTATTATGAATAATTAACTGCATGACCCAAACAACCTTTTTCTCTTATCCGTTCCCTATTTCAGTGGTGCTGTTGGTTTGTTACTGATCAACCACCCTGAAAGTACGACTTTCATATAGATTCGCTTGTTCCATTATGCAGTATAGGATTTAATAGGGCTTGCTGAACGAATCAGATGCAAGCAAAAATCCGGCTATCAAAATATAAAAAAGTGTCGTGTAAAAATTTCAAAAAAAGAACCCTGAGCTTTCGCTCCAGATTCAGTATGAGAAATTGAAGGGCTACTACTGTTTCACTGGTCTTTTGAAGGCGTGCTCGAATAAGGCCTAGCCCATACTTGCGCTTACCTTCGCCAAATTTGCCTTCAACGGCATGATTGGTGTTTCTGTTCTTCCAGGACGATCCACTCATTAAGTTCATTGATGATATTTGCGCCAAGGCGTTTCCTGAAACGAGGCATCAAAGAATGGTGGAAAGATGCTTTTTCCTGGAATTCAGGCAATCCGATAAAATACTGAAGATACGGATTTTCCGTAATCTGTTCGACAGTTTCTCGGTCAGTTAGCCCAAGGCGTTCTTTGATTAGAGAGCTCCAAAAGCGATTCTTACGGAGTAAGCCCGTTCACCTTTGAATTTTTTCTTGAAGGACTTGGCATACTTTTCTTCAGCTTTCCACCAAGGGATAATTTCAGTAAGACGAACCCAGCGATTTTCTTTATTTAATTTTCCACCGAATGGTAGAAAAAAATCTTCTACAAAAGTTAATTGATGTTCGGTTTTTTTGTACATTGAAATGGCCTCCAAGTGCAAGGCTTTTTACGTATTTTCCATAAAATCCTTACACTTTATATTCGACAAAAGTGGCCAAAATCCTTGTCAAATCTGGATTTTTTCTTTATTCAGCAAGCCCTAATTATAATGCAACAAAAGATTTGTTGTCATGAATTCATTGGGTAAGTAGTGAAATAGCAACACAAGTAAATGTCTGTTTTCTTTATTCAGATCAGAAAGTCGAACTATGTCATAAAAATCATCATTTTATATGTTATACTAATTATTATACTGCATTGGAGGTTTTTGAAATGGATTTCTTTATCGATCTATTTTGGCTTTTATTCGTTATAGTTTGCATTTGCTTTTTTGTATTCCTTACGTACAAACAGCATGTTATTAAAAAAGAACAGGATTATTTAATTAAGCTAAATCACGGAGTAATTGATAGGTTAAAAGAGATACAAGGTAAATAGATAAAAAAATAAATGAAATCATGTTTAATCAAAATCACCATTATCATATCCATCTGGTCCTCCATGTGGTTCATTCAAATGGATTTTAGTATCTTCATCAAAAGCCTTTTACATTATTTGAGTTAATTTTTCAATATCATTTTCCTCAATCGCTTCAAATTCCAGTCCTTTAAAATAATCCATAAGATTTTTCCTCCACCTTTTCGGTTAACGAACGTATATTCCCACCCCATTACACATTACCAAATGTTTTACCCTTTGTAAAGTTACAAGGCATCTTCCTCATGCACTCGCTGAAGTAATATGCACTTCCCAGGATTGTACAGCTCAGTATCCGTCCCATTGCAACATCATGATCGTATTCTAACCAAATAAAAGGAATTTTCAGCTTTTTTTGTTCATCTGAAAAGGAAATCATAAGTAAACCCCCGACCTAGTTTTTATAAGGGTTCATGCAAATCAAATCACAAACGGACACAGCACCTTATGGGGGAAGACTTTTTCTGCCTCTTCGATTAAATTCGGAAGGAACCAATCCAAATCGTCCATTAACACATGCAACACCTTTTGCACGGACCCGCCTTCAAATTGAGCCAATGGCTCAGGCAATTCATGCTTATCTAAAACATAATACCTTCCGTCTGGTAATACTAAAAGATCAATAATTAAATCTTCAAAGCAAACCAGTTTGTCCGTCACATATGTATTTTTGACAATATTAAAATAAGCACCTAAATAAACGCCTTTATTGCTTCTCCAGATATATAAATTATAAGGTTTATCCGTCCAATAATAGGCGATGGTATAACTGCCTTCCGGAATCGTTAATTCCGTCCGGCCTGCCGTCATGGAAAAAGATTTTTGTATTTTATGAAAGAGAATCAACGTTTGTTGGTGCTTTTTCAACAGCATACAAGTATGTTCGACAATGGAGGTGTCGTACCGTATTTTTCTTTCTATCATGCAACGCCCGCTTTGTATCACTATACGGCCTCCTTTTGAAACTTATTTTAGTCCTTATTCCCCGACAATTCCACCTCTTTACGATCCAAGTTTTTCACATTTTACAGAAAATGGAGGATTTACATCGAAAAAAGAAGATAGCTTTTCTGTTTCCATTACACATTTTTACAGATGTGGATTCACAAAGTCGTTCGGGTTCCGTTCATACATTACTTCACTACTTTGAGAACGTCTTACTTCTCCATTCATCCAATATTCCGGATTCCTTTATAGACAGATATGCTTAGGGTTAGAATGGATCTCTCACAGAGTCATCACATCCTCACAACTCATTCAGTGCAATTTATTGTACAAAATACGACTCCCGTCACAACGGCTTTCGCCGTTCCGTTCTGCCCGCGTGTGCTTAGCAGCTTCGTATTTACAACCGGTGTTCAAATACTCTCCTTTCGCAACATATCAATCACATTCTCTTTCTCTATTTTTCTGACAGCCATATTCATAGTAGTCGCCGTTATCAACAGGATCGCAAGTATACTAATGAGCGTTTCCAACCAAGGGAGCACTACATTTTGCGATAAGAAATAATAGAAAACGATACTGATTAGCCACCCTATCGGCAATCCCCACAATAATGCCTTTATCCCGTAAAGCGGGCTTTCTAATTTAACCACTCTATTTAAAGCTTTAGGTGATATTCCTACAGATTGATAAATGGCTAAATTGTGTTTTTGGTTTTCCATTGACGCGGTCGTTGTATTCATTCCGTTGGCGACCCCTATTAGCGCGATTATCAGGATAAAGCCGTATGCCAGTAAAGAAATCAGATTCCGCTGATCGCGCCTGTCTTGTAATTCTCTCGTCCCGTATCAATGGAATTGGCACTGCTCCATGAAACCAAATCAGAGGATACTGCATCTGCATTTGGCGTCTGCATTGCTATAAAAGCGATATCTTTCGATCCCTCGTTAAAAGAATCGAATAGGGAGTGAAATACTTCGCCGGAAACGAGCAGGATTAACTCACCCGGATTCATGGAATACTTGGGAACGCCCATCGGAACAACGTTTGTTCGATAACCGAATTGCAAAGGGGTTTGTGTCTGACGGATATTGTCCTGCCCACCATTAAATTCCGTTAAATGAACTGCACCAGTTGGAATAGAGGACAACACTTTCATTTCCATCCATCGATTTTCATGCTTATAAAAGCCTTGATCGTTTACGATGCATTTGGGTTTATTTACATCTTTATACTCGGAGGGACTCAGCCCTAATTCTCGCAAATAATCATCAAGTGCCGGCCCACTTATTCCCAGAACGCGCACCGCTAGATTGACCGTATCAGAACTGGGTTCAGTACCTATATACTCAGAGAAAAGCGGCAATAAATTGGAGTTGATTGTTTGCTTCGGTATATCGACATTCGCGTAAGCATCGTCAATCATACCGTAATTTGAAATGCGCGAGTCGGCTTCAATGGTACGCAGTAATTGCATTTCCTGCTCTGGAAGCAGTGGCGGCGATCCTTCTGTCTCTTTTATAGAAAAGGAGACAGTATAATTTGCATCGACAGCGGTTCTGTTACCGTATATTTTTGTTAAGTCTTTCAATTGTATTGCATTCATTTTTTTTCCTCCTTTATCGCAGATTAAGGGGCAGTAATACCCCTGCCTCAAAAATAGAGGTGAAACCAATCATTTTAGGCGGGGGATAAACTGCCCCTAAAAGCCCGATTGGTGAAATGAGGTTTTTCTAAGGGCTTCAGCCCTTAGAAAAATCAACCAGGCTCTGCGTGGCTAACCATCAGTGGGGATGAAGGCCGACTAAGTACGCCACGGCCTCATGTCTTCGTCGGCACTAGTACGTCCTGTACGTCGAAAAACCCCCACAGATGGAAGTTTCACTTTATCTGAAATGCCATTTTAAATGCTTCGTCACAGTCATCCATTTTTTGAAGTGCAATACCTCTGTCTTTATCAGCTAAAAGCAATAGCAACTCTCCAATATGGATATGGAACAAATCGCGAACATCTTTAGGAATGATAATTTGACCTTTTGCACCAACTTTTAATGTTCCTATATATCGACCGTTGTGATAGTCATGTTCATTTACAGTATCTTTACCCATATGCACGCCTCCATTCATAAGGCATAACAAGTATTACTTGTTATACTTATAATACATCCGCAGAAATTGGCTGTCAATGGAAAAAGTATATTTTTTCTTACTTTTAATAAAATGTTGGAACAAAAATAAAAAGGCAACTCATATAGAATTGCCTTTTACTTAATCTATTTCAGTAGGTTTTCCTTTTGCATTAAAAACTTGTTCAAAGAAACTTTCATATACCTCATATTTTTGTACTGCGATACCTTGTTTAGCGTCTGCCAAAAGAACCAATATATCACCTGTCTCAATGCCTAGCATGTCCCTGGCTTCTTTAGGTATCACGATTTGTCCTTTTGGTCCTACTTTTACAGAACCAACGAATTTATCGTTTTTCAATTTGTCTTTATCAGATGCCATATTTATTCATCACATCCTTTCATTTTTTCTAAAAAGTATTACTTGTATAATAAATTTTACCACTTTGCTTCCAGCAGGTCAAGATTAGCTACAGCATACAAGAATGTTCGCAAAAATGGACAGCCGGTCATCGTATTTCTGATTTCATTTTCTTAAAAACATTCTCTTTTATTTCTTTATCGCAGATTAAGGGGCAGTAATACCCCCGCCACAAATTTGGAGGTGAAACCAATCAAGTTAGGCGGGGGATAAACTGCCCCTAAAAGCCCGATTGGTGAGATAAGGTTTTTCTTAGGGCTTCAGCCCTTAGAAAAATCAATCGGGCTTTGCGCGACTAACCATCAGTGGGGGATGAGGGAAAACCCCCACTGATGGAAGTTTTACTTTATCTTTTCTGTATTAATTCCAATTTTTTTCTTTAGATATTTTACATTTTCGATGTTCTTTTCATTTATTATTTTGCCATAGGTTTACCAATTATTTTCCAAATGGTATTGACCTGTTTTTCTTGATCAATATAATTACTCCTCCTCAACTAATGAAAATTACAAATGTCCTGATAACAGTCATCCTTTGTTTTCTTCGCACCAGATAATAAACGATCCGCATATCATTACTAAAACACTGATATGATCATAAAAAATCTTGCTTAATGTGTCATGATCTGATATAGTCATGGTGTGATATATCATATTGTGCTATATAAATTTTGGTTTGACCAAAGAGGTGGCCATTTTTGGATATTGAAAAAGTTGTAAAAAAGTACATTCCCATGACAGAAACTGCGTTTTATATTCTTCTCTCGTTAACAAAGCCGCGTCACGGATATGGAATTGTCAAGCATGTAGCGGAGATTTCCGGATCAAGAATTCACCTGGGATCCGGCACTGTTTATGGTACATTGTCAAAAATGCAAAAAGACGGGATTATCTCTTTATTTGCCGATGAAAAACGAAGAACTGTTTATGAGATTACGGATACTGGAAAAAAATTAATCATAGCAGAGATTAATAGGCTGAAAGAGCTGCACCGGAATGCCATTAAATACGAGGAGGATTTTTTATGAAAAAAGTGTTTAAACCATTTTGGAGCTATGATATAGAAAAAACGGAAGCATGGCTAACAGCTATGGCGGAAAAAGGCTACCACATTATAACATTCAACCGTTTGACACGCTGCTTTTTCTTCCGGCATGATACTCCAACTAGAATAATCTATCGTATTGGTTACGATAAAATCCAGGGGGATGCATTGCCAAAGGCTTTATTAGATGAAGGATGGAAAAAAGTAGTCCGGTGCGGGAATTGGTATATAACAGCGAATGACAGACCATTAGATCAAGTGAAAAACTCTCCCGTCCGTGAAAGAGTTGTGAAACATAATCGCAAGATCATGTACTTGTTTACAGGTATCGGCATTTATTTTACAGCTGTTTTCTTATTTGCTCTTATGATGAACATTGTCCCTGTATTATTGGATATACCGGTAATAGTGGTTGACAGCCCTTTATGGGCCGTAACATATTCTTTATTTGCTGTTATGATTGCAGTCTATTTTCTTGCCATCTATTCCATTGTCAAAATAATGAAAAGCAATAAATCTTTGATACTCGGAAATGAAAAACATTTTTATACCAGAAATACACCGAAAAAAAATCTCAGCAAACAAAGAGAAAAACAGTTGAAACGATCCGGTCAAATCATTGTAAAAAGAAAGTTTTCATGGATTTATGCCCCGGATAAACTAGAACAATGGCTTGAAACGATGGAAAAGCAAGGGTTTAATCTTTATCGTGTCAATGGAAGCGGCACTGATTTTTATTTTTTCATTGGCAGCCCTCGTAAAGTAAGTTATTGTGCCGATTATCAGAACATCTCCGATGAAAGTTACTACCAAATGCACAGAGATGCCGGATGGAAAGATGTATTTCGCTCCTTTTCATCCTTGCAGAAATGGACGATCTGGAGCTGCACTTATTCAGAGGGTGAAGAACGCCCGCGACTATATTATTTAGTGAAATATAAAAATTGATAAAAAATAATATAAA
>JAGKQJ010000179.1 GCA_017898095.1 Bacillaceae bacterium Marseille-Q3522
GTATTAATGCATCCTGATAAAAAATTTCATTTTAATTGGAATATTACGAAGAATGATGAGTCAGCAAAAGTGATTCACTATACAGTGAGAATCCAGCTTTGCTATTTATTAAATTTACCAGATGAAGCGATGAAATATCTACAGCTTGCCGATCAGTTTATTAATAAAATGAATGTTCTTGTCATTACACCGGAGTATTATTTTTATCAAACTTTATGGCTGACCCGTTTCTATGAAGGGATGAGTGCATTTGAGAAGTCGTCGGCAAGGCGGAAAATGGTTCGTAATTTAAAATTAATGGAACGTTGGGCAAAGCATTCTCCGCAGAATTACAAACATAAACTGTTAGCAATGAAAGCCAGATATCAAGACTTGCTGCAAAAGAAAGACATCATTGTCATCGAAAAACAATATGCCGAAGCCATCCAAAATGCGAAGGACAATGGCTATTTACAGGATGCGGCAATTATTAGTGAATGTGCGGCGCAATTTTTTTCACAACAGCATTTAGAAAGTCTCGCTGCATATTATTGGAAGGAAGCGTACGAGCTTTATAAAAGCTGGGGTGCAGAACGAAAAGCAAAAGAAATCGAAGGAAAAAAGGCTGCAAAACAGCAAAATGCTGTTTACTTTGAAAAAAACAAAGCCACCTTTGACTTTGAATCGATTATGAAGGCTGCAAATGCACTTTCACGTGAAATTGTTTACGAAAAATTAATCCAAAAAATGATGGTTATTCTGATGGAAAATGCCGGTGCAGAGAGAGGTTATTTGTTTGTTGTTAATAAGCAAAAACTCCAGTTGGCAGTACAGGGGGATGCAAAGCTGGGTTGTACGATAAAAGATAATCTTGATTTAAAAAGTTTACGGGGGGAAGTGGCTGTTGAAATGATAAAGTATGTTTCCATTACTTTAGAGCCGCTTGTTCTGGCGGATGCCCGTAAAAATAATCTTTTTTACAAAGAAGACTACATTGTTAAGAAACAGCCGAAATCCGTTCTGACTTTTCCAATTTTGCATCAAAATCAGTTGATTGCAGTGCTATACTTTGAAAACAATTTAATGACTCATGCATTTACAAGCGAGCGGATTGAAGTACTTTCTCTTTTAGCCTCTCAAGCGGCCATATCTATTAAAAATGCACAAATCTACACCTCACTCGAGGAAAAGGTGAAGGAACGGACAGAAGCACTTGAACAGGTGAATAAAAGCTTATCACTGGCAAATAAACAACTTGAAAAAGAAGAAACATTAAAAAAAGAATTGTTTTCCAATATTTCGCATGATCTTCGGTCCCCAATTACTTCCATCCAAGGATATATGGAAGCAGTGATAGATGGTGTAATCGCAAACCCGGAGGATCAGCTGAATTATTTAAAAAGAGCTCTAAACCGTACCCGCGGACTAAGCAGCCTGATTCAGCAAATATTTGATTTGTCACAGCTCGAGACAGGAAGTATGCGGTTTTCCTATGAATGGATTACCTTTTCTGATCTCTGGAAACATTGGATCCATCAATTTGAGATAGAAATCCGTAGGGCGGATTTAAATTTTCACGCTGGTGTCATTGGGGATGAATTATTTTCATTATATATCGATGTAGATCGGATCGATCGGGTTCTGACTAATTTAATCTCAAATGCGCTAAAATTTACAAGCAAGGGTTCGATTACCTTAACCGTTAATACGCAAATAAAACCCGGTTTTCTAATTTGTTCCATTACGGATACAGGTACAGGCATGGAACAGGAGGAACTTGAAGTCATTTTTGAAAGAAAGTACACAAAGAGAAGAAATGGCTCAGCTGAGGGAAACGGGCTTGGACTTGCGATTTGTAAAGAAATAATCGCTGCCCATAAAGGGGATATATGGGCAGAAAGTGTGTCCGGGAAGGGAACAACCATGTCTTTTTCTCTTCCTGTTATGAAAAAGACACATGAAGAACAAGAAAAGGATATGCAGCTTCCGGTTTGAAGCTGGTACGAGTTTGATTGAGATAATTTGATTGCAGAAAACAAGCTGTAATTTTTTTATATCCGTGTCTATTCATTTCTCCGCAAAATTCTTAAAGAATCAGCCGCCACACAGTTTGACGCAGATAACGGGCAGTTGAATGTTTGCATAAGGGAAAAGAATTCGGGGATAATATATGTAACAAATAAGATCGTGTAAGGGGGCGTTTGTTATTTTTTTTAAAAAAAGTCAGGAAGAGAAGGAAGAAATCACATTTGCTTCTATAGAAGTATATGCATGCAGTGATATCGCATGCAACGGATGGATGAGAAAGGAATTTGCTACTGCAGATTTAAAATGTCCATTATGCGGTCACGATACATCAGCAGAAATAAGGCACTTACCAAAAATATAAAAAAGCGCATTCTCTAGTTATGGGAGAATGCGCTTTTGGTATTTTTCGTTTTTTAACAATTTAATGAATCAGGAATAACAAGAGTCGCTAAAAAAATTACTTTCAAATGATGCAATTTTTTAATACAATCATTAATAGTGCAAAAGTATTTATAATGAGGTGATAGGAAAATGAAAGGAGTATCTGCTTCCTTACACTCATTTTTCTTTTTAACAAGTATTCTTTTAGCTTTCATATCCGCTTATACAGCAATTGATTTAGCACATTTATTCCGTTCTTCCAATAAACGAAATGTTTTTTTGTATGCAGGAACGATCTTTTCCATTTCGTTTGGCTTTTGGGTGATCAATTTTATTACTATTGTCCCATTTTTAGTAACGGCCAAAGAAGGTATCGATTTTTTCTTATTGCTGTTATCTATGGCAATTGTCTTATTGTGTAATAGCATTGCGTTTCTGCCGGTGTGGAGGGAAAAGGTTCGCTCCTTAGAATGTTTTTTAAGTAGTATTTTCATGACTGTTTCCTTTTTTGTTGCATTCTTTTTTTGTATATATTCTTTTGGGGCAAGTGTCAGGAATATTCCTTATATTTATGGGCTATCCGCTTTGATTTTATTGCTGGTCTTTTTCTTTTCCGTCTGGTTAATGTTTACAGTAAACATTTGCTCATCAAAAAGAAAAATTTGGTTAAAGCCGGTTTGTGCCATTTTTATCGCGATTGCCGGAACAGAAGGTGTCTTTTTACTTGCAAGCCTGTCACCGCAATTTATCATGGAAGATCACATCTTATTGGCAAATGTGAATAATAACCTCTTTTTATATTTGCTTTTATTTGTCATCGCCTTGATTCTTGGAAGTTTAATTGCCGCCAACATCTTTACAACGATGAGATTATCGGAAAGTGACATGTATGCAACTGATATTATGGATGCATTGAACGCGGCATCAATAGTCGCAATTACAGATGCATGCGGAAACATTACGTATGTGAACGATAAATTTATTAAAATCTCACAATATCAGGAGCATGAACTGATCGGAAGAAATCATAATATCGTAAATTCCGGTTACCATACAAATGCTTTTTTCAAAGAGTTATGGCGGACAATCGGCAACGGGCAAATTTGGAATGGAGAAATTCGTAATAAAAGAAAAGATGGCAGTTATTATTGGGTGGATACTACGATCGTTCCCTTTATAAATAAAAAAGGGAAACCATACCAATACTTATCGATCCGTAATGATATTACGGAAAGGAAACGGACAGAGGAAATGATCCATCGCCAGGATAAACTGGCTGCGGTCGGACAACTTGCGGCTGGTGTTGCTCATGAAATTCGCAATCCGATGACATCAATAAAAGGCTATGCGGAATATCTGCTGCTTGATGAGAATAGCAAAGATAAAAAAGAGTTACTTACGATTATCGTAGAAGAAATAGAGCGTGTGAACGGGATTGTCGAGGATTTTATGTTGCTTGCCAAACCTAATCAATTAAAGATTGAAGAAAAAAACATCATTGCGATTATGGACGATGTGATATCTTTATTGGATTATGATGCAAGGAAAAGAAATGTACACATTTCTTTTCCACATAAGCAAGACGGAATGAAATTAAAATGTGATGAAAATCGTCTTAAACAGGTTTTTTTAAATATCATAAAAAACGGAATCGAAGCAATGCCCGATGGCGGTGATCTGACCGTAACTTGTGAACGGGATAAAACAAAGATCCATATTACCATCCATGATACAGGCGAAGGAATCGCAGAAGAAAATTTGAAAAAGATCGGCGAACCTTTTTATACGACCAAAAAAGATGGAACAGGCTTAGGATTAATGATTAGTTTCCAAATTATCGAAAATCATCATGGTAAAGTCTATATAGAAAGTGAAGTTAAGAAAGGAACAACCTTTCATATTATTTTTGATGATCTTTATCCTCCAGTTTGACTAAAAATCGTTGTACAGGATTAACAAGATATTTGACGCTACTTTCTAATTTTTCCGAAAGATTAGCCGCTTGTTCAAAAATGATGGCTTTTAGATGTTCGATCTGACGCGATAGTTTTGCCGATAGAGCCTCCTGTTGTTCGATCCTTTCGATGACGGATTGATGGAATATTTCTTGAACCAGTAACTTTGAATTTATTTCGGCGTATTGTTGTCCTTGTTTTTCAAGAAACGAGTGGAGCACGTGAGACATTTCTTTTAATTCCTCTTGTTTCTGCAACAATGCTGACATTGATTCGTCCTGGGCAGCAACTTGTGCAAGCAAAGCCTGATGCAGCAGGCTTTGCTGCTCAAGCAGAGATGCTTGCTTAGTTTGCATGCGTTCTTGTTTTTTTAACCGCAGGGTCATTTCTAATAATTGCTTTAATTGCTTGTTTTCTGCAGTTAATAACGATGTATCGATTTGTGAGATTGATTGTAGGATTTCTGCCTTCATGTTCTGCTGTTCTTTTATCATTTCTTGTAAATAATTCGATTTAAATATTTGCTGATTTGGAATATGCTTTTGATCAAATAGTTTTGGCTGAACAACTTCATTGGTGAAAATCCTATTCAATGGATTCATTCCCTTCCTGATATATTTCGTATACACATATCCTATGTAATGATGAAGAAAATGTCGCAAGAATAGGCAATTGTCTAGTTGAGGTGTATGGAATGAAGGTGAACTTGAGATTGTTACATAAATGGAACCCCTTTACTAATTTCCGAGAGTAAAGTGGTAAGAGACTCGATTTCGCGATCATCAAGATTAAATGTTTCTTTTATCTTTTTTTCAAGATTTGCTGACACACGTCTTTTTCCAACTTCCACTAACGCGAGAAGAGCAAAACTGCAATTTACTAATTTGGCAAAATCTCTTTGCGTTAAATGATAGCTTTTTCTTAGAAATTTGATCATTTCCTTATTCAAACCAATCACTCCCGTCTGCATACATTTTTTCACTTAAAAACTATCATTACTATTCCCGTTTGTCAAAGCTATTTTAAGCTGATAAGTTTCGAATGAAAAGAAAAAGAGCGATGAAATTTTTTATTACAGATTTGATTTGCAGATAAATCTTGATATCAATGTTGAGTGCAAATTGGGCTGAATTGTAGAATAACAAGGATGGAAATCATTTGTTCATTGTAAGCTTTTTGCATAAAATAGAATAGAACAAACAAGTTGTAAAGGAAGTCACAATTAATGAAAATGCTACTGGAAAGAATTGCTACTACCATAAAGAAATTTTGGAAACAAAAGCATATCACACAAATTTTATTGTTATCGTTTCTTCTATTTATATTTATTACGATTGTATTTTTTGCATTTACCGCTAGCAGAGCAAATGTGCAATCTCTGAAAGAAGGACTGGAACAATCTACGACTATTTTTGATAAAGACGGCAACGAAGCGGCAGCACTGGCAACAAACCGTACCGAAGGTGTCTCCATCAACGATGTGCCGAAACATGTGAAAGATGCGGTGATTGCGATCGAGGACCGCCGGTTTTACGAGCATAATGGCTTTGATCTTAAAGGGATGGGCAGAGCATTTTTTGATAATTTATTTGCCGGAAGAATTACCGGAGGGGGAAGCACGATCACACAGCAATTAACAAAGATTGCCCTTCTTTCACCGGAAAAAACGTACAGGCGCAAAATTGAAGAACTGTTTCTTGCTGTAGAAATAGAGAAAACGTACAAAAAAGATGAAATTTTAGAAATGTATCTGAATCAGGCCTATTTTGGAGGAGGAGCATGGGGTATTGATCATGCGGCAAGAAAATATTTTAATAAAAGCATTCAGGATGTAACTTTGAGTGAAGCAGCACTTTTGGCAGGTTTGCTGCAGGCACCTACTGCTTTGTCACCTTTTGAACATTATGACAAGGCGCTTCTTAGAAGAAACGTCGTGTTAAAGCAGATGCACGAACAAAAAAAGATTACAAAAGAGGAGTATGAAGCAGCAAAGTCTGAGGAAATTGCCCTTGAAGATGGCGGAGGAACTTTAGAAAAACGTAAATACCCGTATTATGTCGATGCTGTATTAGATGAGGCAACCTCCAAATATGGATTGACACAGGAAGATATTTTAACGCGGGGTTACCGGATCTACACCGAAATGGATCAAAATATTCAATCTGCTATGGAAAATGTCTATAGTACGGATGCAATATTCCCAAAAGGGAAAAACGGAACACTAGTACAGAGCGGGGCTGTTTTGCTTGATCCGGATTCCGGCGGTGTTCGCGGTGTTGTAGGCGGGAGGGGAGAACATGTATTTCGCGGATTTAACCGGGCGACTCATTTAAAGGTACAGCCGGGATCTACGATGAAGCCGTTAGCGGTTTATGTACCTGCCCTGGAGGAAGGCTACGAATTTACTTCCGAGCTTGTTGATGAACCAATGTCTTTTGGAGACTATACACCGGAAAATTATACTGCTACGTATCAAGGGAAAGTAAAGATGTATGAAGCGGTTGAGCAATCATTGAACGTTCCGGCAGTATGGCTTTTAAATGAAATCGGATTGGAAAAAGGAATTGATTCATTACAAAAGTTTGGCATTCCTTTGGAGAAAGAAGATGCTTATTTAGGTATAGCCCTCGGCGGTATGCGTAAAGGGATATCGCCGCTGCAATTAGCGGACGCTTATGCTGCCTTTGCCAATGAGGGGCGGCGTATGGAGGGACATTTTATCACAAAAATTGTAAGTCCTACGGGAGAAACCATTTTCGAAAGGGAAAGCACTGAAACAAAAGTGACAACAAAGGCTGTTGCAGATGAGATGACGGCAATGCTTTTGAACGTTGTGGAAACCGGTACTGGGAAAAGTGCACAAATACCCGGTTATCAAATCGCAGGGAAAACAGGATCCACTCAGCTTCCTTTTCAAGATTTACAGGGAACAAAGGATCAATGGTTTGTCGGTTATACACCTAATTTGGTTGGCGCGGTATGGCTTGGTTATGACAAAACAGACCGTGAGCATTACCTTACCGGAACGAGTTCAAACAATGTCGTTCCGATTTTCCGTGACCTAATGGAACAAGCCTTGCCGCACACAGCACAAGAAGACTTTACCGTGGAATCGATTAATAAGCGGCTTGTTGACGAACAGGAGCAAGAGCAATCATTTGAAGAAAAAATGAACGAGGCAAAAGAAAAGATTGCCGAAGAAAGCGGAAAGTTGAAAGAAAAATGGGAGGAAGGCATGAAGGAAATAAATGAGCTCGGAAAAAAGATAAAGGATAAATGGAATGAGATATTTGGAAATTAAAAAGCTTGGCCATAATAGCGAGGGCACTGAAAAACCTTCGGTTTTTCTAGCATTTTTTAAGCACGCAATAAAAAGACGACTTTAAAATTCATAAATGTGAATTTTAAGTCGTCTTTTTTGTTCATGGGGTTTTATTTTGCCCTTATTTTTGATCTATTAGTTTCAAAATTCTTTTTAGATTCACCGTAAATATTGCCAT
>JAGKQJ010000017.1 GCA_017898095.1 Bacillaceae bacterium Marseille-Q3522
CCTTTTAATGCATCCGTAAACTGGGCCGTTTCTAGCGGATGTTTTATCATTTTCGGCCAGCGTACCGTAACATTTTCGATTTGTTTATACTTGGCAAGTTCTTGTAATGTACGTCTAACTGTTTCCACTTCAGGAAGCTCCGGCAAATTTCTTTTCCCCTCTCTATGATGAAATTTCCATGCTTTTAGTGTTTATCATAACAAAAAAAGAATCTACCTCATTATCCATATATATAAAATTCATTAATTACTTCGCATCATACCAAGTCGGACCATAAGCATAATCGACTTTAAGCGGTACCTTCAGTTCCAATGCCTGCTCCATTTCTTCCGGAACAATCACCTTTAAACGCTCGAGTTCCTCCTGCGGCGCTTCAAAAATTAATTCATCATGAACCTGCAGCAGTAATCTTGCTTGTAGTTTTTCTTTTTTTAAACGGTGATCCATATGAATCATTGCTAATTTAATAATATCGGCGGCACTACCTTGAATTGGTGTATTCATCGCTGTCCGCTCCGCAAAGCTCCGTAAATTAAAGTTTCTGCTTGTGATTTCCGGTAAATACCTGCGACGGTGCATTAAAGTAGACACATAGCCTTTCTGTTTTGCTTCCATAACAATGTCTTCCATATATTTTTTTACACCGGGATAGCTTTCTAAATACCTCTTGATAAAAGTAGCTGCTTCTTTTCTTGTTATTCCTAAGCTTTGTGATAAACCGTAATCACTGATGCCATAGACAATGCCAAAGTTAACAGCTTTCGCATGGCGGCGCATGTTAGAAGTAACTTCATCTTTGCCAACGTGGAAAACCTCCATTGCTGTTTTCGTATGAATATCAAGATCTTCTTTAAATGCTTCAATCAGTTTCTCATCACCGGCAATATGAGCAAGTACTCTTAGCTCAATTTGCGAATAGTCGGCGGAAAAAATCAGCCAGTCTTTTTCAGAAGGAATGAATGCTTGTCTAATTTTTCGCCCTTCTTCAAGACGAATCGGTATATTTTGCAGATTCGGATCAATCGAACTCAATCTGCCGGTTTGCGTTAAAGCCTGATTGAAACGGGTATGAATTTTCTCCGTTTTCTTATCAACTACTTTAAGCAGCCCTTCAATATAAGTAGATTGAAGCTTGCCGAGTTGCCGGAAAAGGAGAATTTCCTCAATTATTTCATGTGCCGGCGCAAGCTTTTCCAGAACATCAGCCGAAGTGGAATAGCCCGTCTTTGTTTTTTTCAGAACCGGGAGACCGAGTTTTTCGAATAAAATGACACCTAGTTGCTTTGGTGAATTAATATTAAAGGTTACTCCGGCAAGCTCATAAATACGCTGTTCAACTTCTTTTAATCTTGACGTCAATTCCCCGCCCATTTGCTGAAGCCGGTCAACATCTACTTTGATACCCTGGGATTCCATATCGGCAAGAATAAGCGATAACGGCAACTCCAAGTCAGAAAACAAGCTGAACTGTTCATTCGCTTCGAGCTCTGTCTTCAGTTTATTTGTCAAATTTTTCACAGCCAACGCTTTACGGACAATATGCTCAGCGACAACAGCTTCTTCCGGAATTTTTCGTTTCGCACCTTTTCCATAAACTTCCTCATCACTTTGAATATCTGTGTAACCGTAACGCTTTGCAATCGATGCTACGTCTTCAATCCCTTCTGATGGATTGGCAAGATAAGAAGCAAGCAATAAATCAAAGGTGCTGCCTTTAAAATGTATCCCGAAACGGCGAAGTGCTACTTCGGAAGCCTTTGTGTCGTAAACTTTTTTCTCCTTGGTTTCATCTTCCGCCCACTGTTTAAATGCCGCTGAAGAAAGAGCGGTCTCTGTCGGTAAAAAATATACTCCGGTTTCATTCACAAGGGAAAAACCGAGGATATTTGCATAGTGGTAATTTTCATCAAGAATTTCCACATAAAATGTATTTTCAGCTGCAAAAATAACCGGATCTACATCTTTCACAATTGTAAAATCAATCTTATCCAATGATGCATTTTCCGTACTGCCGGCTTCCGTGTCCATTTTCGCTAATAATGAATTAAATCCCAGCTCCTTAAACAGAGGAATGAGTTTTTTCTCCTCATATCCATTATATTGCAATTGTTGAAGCTGAACGGTGACCGGGGCAGTTCTTGTGATTGTTGCCAATTGTTTACTCATTTGCGCCTGTTGTCTATGTTCTGTTAGCCGTTCTTTTAATTTTTTCCCACTAATACTTTCGATCGAATCAAGAACTTTTTCTAATGTTCCATACTCCTTTAGCAATTTAATCGCCGTTTTTTCACCAACTCCGGGTACGCCCGGGATATTATCTGATTGGTCTCCCATTAATCCCTTCATATCAATAATCTGTCCCGCTTCGAGCCCGTACTTTTCCATTAAGTGCTCAGGGGTGTATGCTTCGATGTCAGTAATTCCTTTTTTTGTAATTCCCACTGTTGTCCGCTCTGACGTTAATTGCGTTAAATCTTTATCACCGGAAATGATTTTTACTTCATATCCATCCTGCTCCGCCTGCAGGGATAGCGTTCCAATAATATCATCCGCTTCATAATTTTCAAGCTCGTAGCGGGCAATCCCATAACTATCTAATAAATCCATAATAAACGGGAATTGCTCAGATAATTCAGGTGGCGTTTTTTGCCTGCCGCCTTTGTACTCGGCAAACGTTTGATGGCGAAAGGTTGTTTTTCCAGCATCAAAAGCAACCAGCATATGCGTCGGTTTTTCTTCCTCAAGAATTTTCATTAACATTGTTGTAAACCCGTAAACAGCGTTCGTATGTATCCCTTTTTCATTATTTAAAAGTGGTAAGGCAAAAAATGCCCGATATGCGATTGAATTTCCGTCAATGAGTACGATTTTATTCTTCAAGAGTTGTCCTCCTTCAATTGTCTCAGTAAAATCCGCTATGATCTGCCTTTATTTTATCATGAGTAATGAAAGAAATCGAATCACGTTCAATATGCGGCAAACTCCTTTTTCAAAAAAACTGACCGTAAGAGGAAGTACTTATTTTTTTCATGAAAAATGATGAAAAATAAATGTTATAAACGCTGCAGCAAGAATACTGATGAATAAATTACGAAGACCGATTTGAAGAGTTATCAGGTTTTTAATCCTGCTTAATATGAAGGAGCAAATTATATAAATCGTAATTACATTTAAAGTAAAGACTTTCATCCATCTTGGAATGGATACCCAAAGGCTCATGATTTTCTTTGAAAAATTCCCCATTCTAGTTCGCCTCTATCACTTATTTCATCTGTAAGTTCAAAAAGTAAACAAATTGATCATCCGCAAATGAATCTCTAAAAACATATTATCAAAGTGAACTGATTTTCAAAAGTAAAAAGGCGAAAGCGGGGTTAGCTTTCACCTTTTTAAAATGGTTCCTTGGATAAAGGGTCTTTCAACTATGATTGTAGCGAGTGATTGTGAAGGAAGATTTAATAGTTTGTAAAAAACATGTAAAGGAAAGATGTTTTTTCGAAATAAAGGATTATAAAAATAATATAACTCATCTATCCCCAATTTTTTGTCAATACCGTTTTGCTGAGAACCGGGTTGGAAAAGTAATAAAACTCATTCATCCCCAAATGGTGACCAATGTGCCGGTCGGGAAAGCAAATGCGGTATTTTTGTGTGGGCGTCTCCCTTTGCAGCATTAATCTGAATTTGCGTGAGAAAAATACTCCCGGTAAGATCGGCGCCGCGGAGATCGGCATCACGCAAATCCGCCCCGATCACGTCTGCCATCCGCAAGTCTGCGCCGCGGAGATCAGCGCCAATCAGATAAGCACCTCTTAAATTTACCCCACTTAGATCGGCACGGTTAAGATTTGCACCGATAAGATCTGCTCTCCTAAGATCGGATTTCTGATATTTTTTCGAACGCTTTTGCTTGGAATGTGAACCAGCACGAACGAGCTCACTTGTCTTCTCAAGAAGTACATTTACTTTTGCCCGGTGAGCAGAAATATCTAGTTCCATAAGTAATTCGCTATCAAGGAAAGTTAACCTTTCCGTCTCATCAAGCATCATCTGCAGCTCTGTGTGGATTGGAAGTGTCGCCTTTAACGCCAACGCATCAGTCAGATATGCGAGCATTTCATGTAATTGATGGATAATTGGAAACACTTCGAACATATCCTTCGCTGTTTGCGGAGCTTCTCGCCAGTCAACTCCTGCAAAAGTGACTTGCGAAACCTTTTGTCCCGCACCGAAGCAGTCAAAAACCGTACACCCTTTAAACCCTTGTTGCCGGAGGCTCTTGTGAATCGCGCAACGGAAATCCGTTTGCAAGTTAGGGCATGGTTTACCGCCTTCCTTATCGATTGCAAAATCTGCTGAAGCTGCAAAAGGCAGGGCAATACAGCATAATCCGAAGCATTTTCCGCAGTCCGCTTGAAGTTCTTTCTTATTCATAACATGTACGCCAAAAACCGGCTCTCCCCGTTTCTATATATCAGATTTACATTCTGGTTCAACTTAAAAAAGATTATCATTACATTTTGGCCATAACATATAGTTGTATTGTGGTTTTGTTAACCTTTATTAATAAAATCCACCTTTTTTGGGATATAATCATATTTTATACTCGTTAAAAGATAACGAGCAAATGATATTACAGGTAGAAATTAATATAAAAAATCGCATGGAAAAACCTGCATACGATCTTTTATTCAGGAAATTTTTTATTAAATTTGATGCGAAAAACGGTACCTTTCCCGATTTTGCTTTCCACTGTGATTTGCCCTTTATAAACCTCCACTAAATGTTTGACAATTGCAAGGCCAAGACCTGTTCCGCCAGATTCACGGCTTCGCGCTTTATCAACGCGGTAAAATCGTTCAAAGATACGCGGGATTTCGTCTTTTTCAATACCAATACCCGTATCCTGCACTTCTAATAAGAGAAACTCTGTGAAATTTTTCAAACGTACAGTCACATGCCCTCCTGCCGGTGTATACGCAATCGCATTGGATATTAAATTAATGCAGATTTGTTTAAAACGCCGTACGTTGCCTTCAATGATAAACGGATCAACGTCGGCTTGTAATTGCAACTCAATTTGCTTTTCCGATGCCTTCATATTAACGACAGATAAAACCTCTTTAACGGCAAGAACCGTATTAAAATCTTCTGTAAGAAGAGCAAAACCTTGTTGTTCGATTCTCGATAATTCTAAAAGGTCATCAATTAACGCTTGCAACCGGTCGCTCTCTGCTAAAATAATGTGAAGAAAATATTGTAATGATTCCTGGTCGTCCATTGCTCCATCTAACAATGTCTCCGAAAATCCTCTTATCGAAGTAATCGGAGTTTTCAGTTCATGGGATACATTTGCAACGAAATCTTTGCGGATTTGTTCCAGTTTTTTCAATTCGGTAATATCATGAAGAACGAGGAGAATCCCTTTCCAAACATTATTTGTGCCAATAATCGGCACGGCATAAACCTGAAAATGACGCCTTTCAATACCAATAGGAATAACGAGCTGCTTTTTCACTTTTTGCTCTGTTATAAATATTTCTTCAATTAAGCGGGTAATTTCTTTCCGTTGGATAACTTCATAGTAAAGCTTATATAAATATTCATCCGGATTTACGTGAAAAAGCTCTTTATAGGTACGGTTAATAAGACTTATGTATCCCCTGCTATCAATTAGGATAAGCGGACTGCCGATATTTTCAATCAATGTCATCAAACGGTCCTGATGCATTTCTTGTGTTCTTCTTAATTCCTCTAAATTTCGCGCCAGCACATTGATCGATGAGCTTAACAATGCTGTCTCACTCCATCTCGACTCATCGGCACGCGCCTGATAATTTCCTTTTGCTAACTCAATTGCTACATTTGTTGCAGAGACAATTGGCTTCGTATAGCGGGATGTTATTTTCACAATAAAAATGCCAATAAATATCAAAACGATACTAACACATAGGAGGAGTATCCACCAGGCATTGGAATTGATATTTTCCAATTCTGATAACTCTGTTTTTACGAAGATATATCCGTCATTTGGCTGATCCGGATCGATCGTCCGCCAATAATAATGAAAGTTTTTTTCGGTATTGAAATATTCAAGTTCTTCTTTTTTTAACATTTTTCCAACAAATTGGTCTAAGTTTTCAGCGGATGATCCTTCGAAGACACCATTATCAAAAAGAATCGAACCCTCTTCTGAAAGTAAGGCGAAGTTTATTTGAAAAACATTACTATATTCTGTTAAATTCTCTTTGTTCACAGAGGAAATGCCGCCATTATTCTGTATATCATTGATAATGAGCTGGCTTTCTTTTTGTATCCGGTCATCAAAAAGATGAAGATAGTAGCGGTTAAAAAGATAACCAAAAGATATTCCTAAAGCAATAATGACAATCAATATAACACTTATTATCATGATAAGCAGCTTTGTCCCGTACTTTGTCATTTTCTTTTTGGCTCTTCCAGTTTATAGCCTAAGCCTCTTATGGTCTTAATATAGGCAGGCTTTTTCGAATCTTCCTCGATTTTTTCACGCAAATGACTGATATGTACATCAACAATACGTGTATCCCCGGCAAAATCATAATTCCATACCGCACTTAATAGTTGCTCTCTCGTTAATACACGTCCTTTATATTTTGCTAAATAGACGAGAAGTTCAAATTCTTTTGGCGTTAATTCCAGCAACTCTTCTTTAAAATAAGCCTCATAGAATTCCGGATATATTCTTAAATCTTCAATTTTCAGCATTTTCTTTTCTTCTTCTGCCTCGACTGCAATCCCTTGTTCTTCACGAATCTGTGATCTTCGTAAAATGGCTTTGACACGTGCAATTACTTCACGAGGACTAAAAGGTTTTGTTAAATAATCATCCGCCCCTAATTCCAAGCCCAATACCTTGTCAAATTCATCATCTTTTGCTGTAAGCATAAGGATCGGAGTTAATATTTTCTGCTGGCGAAGCTGCTTGCATACTTCAAGTCCATCCAGTTTTGGCAGCATTAAATCCAACACAATCATATCCAGCTTTTCTGTCGTTGCTTTGTCGATTGCCTCTTGTCCATCCATTGCGGTGACCACATCAAATCCGGCTTGTTTAAAATTATACTGCAATAGCGTAACAATAGACTTCTCATCATCAACAACTAGAACTTTGTTTTTCATAAAAGCCTCCGCATTAAAATAATTACCCCGTTTGAACCATTTATCGCAAATTAAGGGACAGTAATCCCCCCGCCTCAAAAATAGAGGTGAATCCAATCATATTGGGCGGGGGATAAACTGCCCCTAAAAGCCCGATTGGTGAGTTTTTCTTAGGGCTTCAGCCCTTAGAAAAATCAATCGGGCTTTGCGCGACTAACCATCAGTGGGGGAAGAAGGCCGACTAAAGGCTTAGGCGTCCTGTTGCAACGTCGGCACTAGTACGTCCTGTACGTCGAAAAACCCCCACTGATGGAAGTTTCACTTTATCCATACTTTCATTATAGTATAAATCAAAACCAGTGTCAGTATAACATTTTTTAAATGGATGGAGGCGAGCTCCATCCATTTAAAAAAGCAGCCTTTCGGCTGCAAAAAATTGGACTTACAAAAAATACTTAACTCGAAAAAAAGAATATGCCCGTTAAGTTTCCTAAAAACCCGGTACTGGCACTTTTTTCTAACAGGAATTGGTCCGGCTTTTATTCATGATGAAATGTTCAGTGATGAAAGCCCCTGCTTCTAAGCGAAACGCAGATATTTTTTAATCATACAACGATGAAAATGATAGGTGGAGTAGCGTCTCCACCTGATTCCCTATGTTTTACGCTTTCTGATTCAAGTTCACTACGCCAGAACACCCATTACGTTGCGGACGGAGTCTGCGGATTTATTCAGCGCGGTCTTTTCTTTATCGGTTAATTCTAGTTGAATGATCTTCTCGATGCCATTTGCGCCTAAAATTGTTGGCACTCCTAAGTAAATGCCATTGTAACCATATTCACCTTCTAAATAGGCAATAGCAGGAAGAATGCGGCGTTGATCTTTTAAGATTGCTTCGCACATTTCCGTTAAGGAAGCAGCAGGTGCATAGTATGCACTGCCGTTACCAAGCAGATTGACAATTTCTCCTCCGCCTTTTCTCGTCCTTTCCACTATTTCGCTGAGTCTCTCCTCTGGAACAAGGGTATCAAGCGGAATACCGCCCGCATAAGAATAACGGACAAGCGGCACCATATCATCCCCATGTCCCCCCAGGACAAAACCGGTCACATCCTTGACAGATACATTCAGTTCCTGGGCGATAAAGGTCCGAAAACGGGCAGTGTCTAGTACACCCGATTGACCAATCACACGATTCTTTGGAAATCCGGATTCTTTATATACAGTATACGTCATTGCATCAACCGGATTTGTTAATACCAGGATCAGGCAGTCCGGTGAATATTTTACCACTTCTTTCGTTACACTTTTCATGATTTTTTGGTTTGTTTGTACTAGATCATCGCGGCTCATTCCCGGTTTACGGGCAATTCCCGCAGTAATAACCACAATATCAGAATCCTTTGTTTCTTCATAGTTGGAGGTACCGAAAATTCGTACATCAAAGCCTTGAACCGGACTTGCCTCCAGCATATCCAACGCTTTTCCCTTTGTTGGATTCTCCATCTGCGGGATATCAACGAGCACAACGTCCCCAAGTTCCTTTTGAGCCACAAGAAACGCCGTTGTTGCTCCGGTAAATCCTCCACCGATAACGGAAATCTTTCTCCTCTTCATTGCCATAACACATTCCCCCATTTGAATTGTTCGTATCTTGGATTGTTCATCAGATATTTCCCCAATTTGCAATTCCGCCTGCCCCAGCTCACAAGACTCATTGAATTATACATGGCTCCTGCAACCCGGCACATTAGAAAGGTGGAAGACAAAAAACCATCATTTGGAAAAGGAAAGACGGTTCTTTCATCTAAATCCTTCGTTTGTTCCTTCACAAAGATTTGCTCATATTTTTTATTAAGGTATCACCAAATTCAGAACACTTTACTTCGGTTGCCCCTTCCATTAAGCGGGCAAAATCATATGTCACTACTTTGGAAGCAATTGTTTTTTCAACGGAATCGATAACTAATTTGGCCGCTTCGTTCCAACGCAAATGTTCGAGCATTAGTACACCGGACAAAATGACAGAAGAAGGGTTTACTTTATCAAGTCCTGCATATTTTGGTGCCGTACCATGTGTTGCTTCAAAAATGGCATGGCCGGTTTCATAGTTAATATTAGCTCCTGGGGCAATGCCGATACCTCCGACCTGTGCGGCAAGAGCATCCGAAATATAATCCCCATTTAAATTCATCGTTGCCACCACTTCAAATTCACGCGGACGTGTTAAAATCTGCTGCAGGAAAATATCAGCGATTACATCTTTGATGATTATTTTTCCTGCTGCTATTGCATCAGCTTGTGCTTTATTTGCAGCATCGCTTCCTTTTTCTTCTTTAATCCGGTCATACTGCGCCCAAGTGAATACTTTATCTCCGTACTCCCTTTCAGCAAGTTCGTAACCCCAATTTTTAAAGGCCCCTTCCGTAAATTTCATAATATTGCCTTTATGTACGAGCGTAACGGATTTGCGGCCCTCTTTTAAGGCGTATTCAATTGCAGCACGTACTAAACGACTCGTACCTTCCACAGAGATTGGTTTAATGCCGATACCTGAAGTTTCCGGAAAGCGGATTTTCTTGACGCCAAATTCTGTTTGCATAAAATCGATAAGCTTTTTTGCTTCCTCCGAACCATTTTCGTACTCGATTCCGGCATAAATATCTTCCGTATTTTCCCGAAAAATAACCATATCCGTATCCTGAGGACGTTTTACCGGTGATGGGACGCCTTCGAACCAGCGGACAGGACGTAAACAGACGAATAAATCAAGCTCCTGGCGCAGCGCTACATTTAATGACCGAAAGCCGCCGCCAATTGGAGTTGTTAAAGGTCCTTTAATGGCAATCAAATATTCTTTAATAACATCTAAAGTTTCTTGCGGCAGCCATTCACCAGTTTGCGTAAAAGCTTTCTCACCGGCAAGAACCTCTTTCCAGATAATTTTTCTTTCTCCATTGTATGCTTTTTCTACGGCAGCATCTAAAACTCTGGAAGCGGCTGCCCAGATATCCGGACCAATTCCGTCCCCTTCAATAAAAGGAATAAGCGGATTGTCAGGAACTTGTAATACTCCGTTTGTTACTGTTATTTTATCCCCTTGCATTTGTGAATTTCCCTCCTGTAAATAGTCGGATGATAGTCTCTCTCCCCTATTTTTTTCTTTCTCTATTACAGCAATATTTTTTAAAAAAGTAAATGGTATATTTACATTTAAATAATGCGAGCGCTTTATTAATAGCGGGCTTCAACCGGAATATACGTTTGGATACCGGGACCTGTATATTCTGCCCGCGGGCGGATCAGGCGGTTATTATCATATTGCTCGAGAATATGTGCCAGCCAGCCGGATACACGGCTCACTGCAAAAAATGGTGTAAATAAATCATGATCAATTCCCAGGCTGTGATAAACAGATGCAGAATAAAAATCAACGTTTGGCGGTAACTTCTTTTCTGATGTGACAATTTCTTCAATTTTACAAGACATGTCATACCACTTGGTATCGCCGGTCAACTGTGCCAGTTTTATCGACATTGACTTTAAATGTTTTGCCCGCGGGTCTCCGTTGCGGTATACGCGATGACCGAAACCCATGATTTTCTCTTTTTTCTCAAGCTTTCCGTAAATAACCGTCTCAACATTCTCCAGTTCGCCAATTTCTGAAAGCATTTTCATCACTGCTTCATTTGCCCCTCCATGCAGCGGCCCCTTTAAAGCTCCAATTGCTGCAGTTATGCCGGAGTAAATATCTGACAGAGTTGCAACGCAAACTCGGGCGGTAAAAGTGGAAGCATTAAGCTCATGATCCGCATGCAGGACAAGTGCCTTATCAATTGCTTCTACTGCAATATCATCCGGCTCTGTTCCTGTTAGCATATACAGAAAATTGGCAGCGAGACTTAAGTCTTTTTTAGGGGCAATTGGTTCCAAGCCCTTTCGCACTCTGGCAAATGCAGCGACTATCGCAGGCATTTTCGCCTGTAAACGTATTGCCTTCCGGTAATTAACTGCTTCATCCATGTCTTCCGCTTCCTCATCATATAGCCCGATAAGGGAAACAGCTGTACGAAGTGCAGCCATTGGATGAACTTTTTCAATTGGATAAGTTGTAAAATGAGCCAGTACTTCCTCAGGAAGTTCAGCATTATCAGCCAATTGCTGCTTTAATTCATTTAATTGCTCCAATGTCGGCAGCTTCCTGTGCCACAATAAATAGATAACTTCTTCAAAGCTTGCATTCTCGGCCAAATCATCAATGTTATACCCAGCATATGTCAACGTATCATCAATGATTGAGCTGATCGAAGATGTAGTTGCCACAACCCCTTCAAGACCTCTTGTTACCGTCATATTGAACCTCTCCTTTTCAAGATAATAATTGGGCCTTGCTGTTTGTTAATGTGAAAATCTCCCCAAACCCGTTCGTGTATACAAAAGAAAGACACGTTGTTTAACAGTTGCGTCTTCGAATAAACTCATGGATGAAGCATGAGCAGTAATATAACTTATGAATATACAGAATAACACAACTATTCAGAATAAGTAAACAATGTGTCTCACTCCGAATACAACGTGCAGACAAAAAAATTTATTTTACGACAAATGCAGAGCAGTTTTTCCATTATTTTTAAAAGAAAATGCTTTCATTTTTATTGAAGTAAAATAAAACTGATTTCCTGCACAAGTTAATTATAAACAAAATTGAACGAAATGTGAACGAAAAGTACTTGAAATGTGCAAAAAATTATTTTTTCAGAAAAGAATTCGATGAAGGGAGCGGATAAGGGAAAATAGGATGCCATTACTTTGTCCCAAACATTTCAAATAGTTTCATTAGATAAAAAGCGATACCTGCAGCAATAACCGGTCCTACCGCTACTCCTTTAAATAAGGCAATCGCCAGAATCGTTCCAAATACCAGTGCTGCTGTTATATGTGGATCCTCTGATAATAAAGTGACACCGCCTTTTCCCAGCATCGCTACGAGGATTCCTGCTCCAAGTGCTACCCAACCATATGGGGATTTAAAAGCAGCACCAAGCTCTTTAAAACCGAGGGCACCGCTGGCAATAGGTGCAAGGACTGCAAGAGTAATGAGGGTAATACCCCAATTTATTCCTTTTGACTGCAGCATCGAAAAAACTTTTATATCTATACGAAAGATTTTCATTACCAATAAAATTGCAACTGCGATTATAAGGGAATTGTTTTTCGCAATAATCCCAATAACAAGCAACAAAACTAAAAATAGAACTGGCTGTGTAAACAATTGATTGCTAAACTCCTTCCATATTACCAACGTTATTTTAACATAGCTTATCATATCATATTTCCCTTATGATAAAAGTATTTTTTCAAGGTTTTAGGATGCTTTTTTTTTCTTCCAATGGTAAACTACGAATAATAGAAGGTTGGTGTTCCCAGCTAAATACTGCATATACAATCCGTGGAGGGATGCGCTATTATTAACCGTACCTATTTGCACCGGACTTTTCGTTTTATTTTCGTAGTGCTGATTATTGTTGTGCTATTATCCGGAGCACTTTTTATTTCAAGATTAACATATCCGTTTATTATCGGCTTATTAATTGCCTATATAATGAACCCGATTGTTAATTTCCTTCAGCACAAGGCGCGAATGCCCCGGTGGCTGGCAGTTGTTATCTCAATGATACTATTGTTTGCTATTTTAGCCGGGTTAATTACACTGCTTATTGCCGAAATTGTTTCAGGTGCTGATTATCTTGCTCAAGTAGTTCCGGACCAAATTGATACGTTAATTAAGTATTCAGAAGAGTTATTCGTTAGTCAAATTATTCCATTATACGAAAATTTGCGAAGTCTGTTTAATAATCTTGGGACCGGCCAACAGGAAACGATTATTAATAATATTCAAAATGTCGGAAACGAACTTGGTTCTACTTTAGGGGGATTTATCCAAACCTTTTTCACCAATATTCCAAATTACATCGGCTGGTTGCCTAATTTTGCTTCTGTGCTGGTCTTTTCGATGCTCGCAACCTTTTTTATCAGCAAGGATTGGGATCGTATTATTCGCGGTGTTTCCCGATTACTTCCCGGAAAGGCAAGAAAAAGTAGTAAAACAGTACTGCTTGATCTGCAGAAAGCACTGTTCGGATTTATTAAAGCACAGGCTACACTTGTATCGATAACAACAATTATTATTTTAATTGGTCTGCTTATTTTAAGAGTGGATTATGCGGTTACAATTGCGTTGGTCGTTGGCGTTCTGGATGTCCTGCCTTATCTCGGTGTCGGCGTTGTTTTTGTTCCGTGGGTGATTTACGAAGTGATTGTCGGCAATACGGGGCTTGCGATCGGGCTTGGTGTTCTTTATACAATTGTCGTTGTTCAGCGGCAAATTATGGAGCCAAAAGTTCTGTCCTCTAACATTGGACTTGACCCGCTTGCCACGTTAATATCGCTTTTTGTCGGTTTTAAACTACTTGGCGTTTTTGGGTTAATTGCCGGTCCTGTTGTTCTGGTATTTATCACGACACTTCATCGGACAAATGTATTCCGGGATATTTGGTCTTATATAATGGGAAACGATAAAGAAAGTCCTGTAAATAAATAAAATAATCCGGAATAATGTTCATGTTGTAAATGTGCAAAGAGATCCCCCGCTAACCTCATCCGGGAAAGTCGGGGGATCTCTCTGCTTTATCTTTCCATGCTTTTGTACATCCAAATAAAATTCATTTTTATTACAGATAAAGGGACAGTAATTACTCCGCCTCAAACATAAAAGTGAAAAAGTAGTAAGACGGGGATAAACTGTCCCGAAAAAATGATTGTCTCTGCGCTAGTTCATGATATAGCAGGCAGATGCTAGTTTTCCTTACAGAACACTTGCATGGCCGTTATAGATTACACCTCGTTGCGCATCTACCGTAACAACTTGTCCATTTTGAAAGATATTTAGCGCATTTTCAACACCAACGATGACTGGAATTCCTAAATTTAATCCGACAACAGCTGCATGACTGGTTAAGCCGCCTTCTTGTGTAATAACAGCACTGCATTTTTCAATAGCAGGCATCATATCACGGTCCGTACCAATCGTGACCAGAATAGAACCATCTGTCACTTTTTCTATTGCTTCTTTTGCATCCTTTGCTAAAACAACTTTACCGTATGCTGATTTTCTGCCGATTCCTTGTGCTTTTGCAATGACTCCGCCGACAACATGAATTTTCATAAAGTTTGTCGTGCCGGATTCCCCGACTGGAACACCTGCCGTAATTACGACTGTATTTCCACATGAGACTATGCCGCTGTTGAGACTTTCCTGAACAGCAACATCGAGCATCTCATCAATCGTTTTTGACTTTTTACCCAGTTGAGGATATACTCCCCAAACAAGCGTTAAGCGTTTCCTCGTATGTTCATTTGCCGTAACAGCAACAATAGGTGCCTGCGGACGGTATTTTGAAATCATTCTTGCAGTATGTCCGCTTTCCGTTGAAGTAACGATCGCATCAACATCAAGGTTTAACGCCGTATGTGCCACAGACTGGCCGATCGCATCTGTAATATTATGTTCATTATCTTTACTGCGTTCTGACAATATTTTTTTATGATCTAATGCTGATTCGGCGCGGGACGCAATATTGTGCATGGTCCGTACTGTTTCAACCGGATAAGCACCGGCAGCTGTTTCACCGGAAAGCATAATTGCGTCTGTCCCGTCAAAGATAGCATTTGCAACATCACTTGCTTCAGCACGTGTCGGACGCGGATTCCTTTGCATTGAATCTAACATCTGCGTTGCTGTAATAACCGGTTTTGCAAACATATTACATTTTTTTATCAAATCCTTTTGCACGAGCGGAACTTCTTCAGACGGGATTTCAACACCCAGATCGCCGCGGGCAACCATTAATCCGTCAGAAACTTCAAGAATTTCGTCAATATTATCAACGCCTTCCTGACTTTCAATTTTCGGAATAAGGTGGATATGCCCTCCTCCATTTTCTTCTAAAAGTTGGCGGATTTCCAATACGTCTGATGCCCTTCTGACAAAAGACGGAGCCACGAAATCCACTCCCTGTTCAATCCCAAATAAAATATCCTTCGCATCTTTTTCCGTCATTCCAGGTAAATTAACAGAGACACCAGGTACGTTTACGCCTTTTTTATTTTTTAACACGCCGCTATTTAAAACTACTGTATGGATTTCATTTGCTTCTTTATCAATTTTTGTTACTTCTAAGGCAATTAGGCCGTCGTCGAGTAAAATCTTTGCTCCGACTTGTACATCATCAATCAAACCGGTGTATGTAACAGAAAATTTATCTGTTGTTCCTTCCACTTCATTCATGGAAACAATCACATTTTTTCCGGTTTCCAGTTCAATCATGCCGTTAACCATATTATGAGTTCTGATTTCCGGTCCCTTTGTATCCAGTAATATCGCAATATTTTTACCGGTACGTTTTGCCGCTTCACGAATATTTTTAATTCGGTTCCCATGTTCCTCAAAATCACCATGAGAAAAATTTAACCGTGCAACATTCATGCCTGCTTCCATAAGATCAACTAATTTTTCTACGCTTTCACTTGCCGGGCCAATCGTACATACGATTTTTGTTTTCCGCATTATTGCAGACCTCCTACATTCATTCTGTGAACCAGTGAATAACCCCTTTCAACCTTAAGATTTGATCGAAGAAGGGGAGTCTTTCGAAATTTGTTAAATTGAAAGTTCTTTTGACAGCCGATATAAATCAAGATCAATAGTATGTTTTTTCTTCAGTGCCTCGACAATACTATAGTCAACCACCTGATTTTTCTCTATCCCGACAGCTCTTCCGCCTTTTCCTTCCAAGAGCAACTCAACTGCCTTCGCACCAAGACGGCTTGCCAGTACACGGTCAATAGCAGTTGGTGAACCGCCGCGCTGCATATGGCCGAGAACCGATACACGTGTTTCGAAATTTGTAGTTTCTTTCACAAGCTTTGCGAATTCAACACCACTGCAAACTCCTTCCGCAACGATAATGATCGTGTGCTTTTTGCCGCGGTTATGCCCTTTAAGGAGCCGGTCGGAAATTTCATCCATGTCGAAATCTTCCTCCGGAATAATAATCGTTTCCGCTCCTCCTGCCAAACCGGACCAAAGAGCAATATCACCGGCATTTCTCCCCATTACTTCAATAATAAAAGTTCTTTCATGGCTTGTTGCAGTATCACGGATTTTATCGATCGCATCAATAACAGTGTTTAGTGCTGTATCAAAGCCAATTGTAAATTCTGTTCCCGGAATATCGTTATCAATCGTTCCCGGAATTCCGACACATGGATAACCTTGTTCCGTTAAAGCTCTTGCTCCGCGGTAGGAGCCGTCTCCGCCAATCACGACGAGTCCCTCAATGCCAAACTCTTTTAATGTTTCAATGCCTTTTTGCTGCCCTTCTTTTGTTTTAAACTCTTCACATCTTGCTGTAAAAAGCACCGTTCCGCCGCGGTGAATAATATCGCCAACGGAGCCCAGATCAAGCTTTTTAATATTTTTATTTAGCAACCCGGCATAGCCATTATATATTCCGTAAACCTCCACATCGTGATAAATTGCCTTTCTAACAACAGCACGGACAGCTGCATTCATTCCGGGTGCATCTCCGCCGCTTGTCAATACGCCAATTCTTTTCATCTTATCACCTCTTAAAAAAATCCATAGCTACAGTATATAAGTATATCAATTAATAACTCTAAAATACCACGAAGAAACTTCATTCTCAACCAAATCGTGAAAATAAAATAAAAGACGGAATTATCGGTGAACTGGAATCGTTTTACCTGTATATTCATTTGTGAATTAACATTATGATGCGGAAAAAATAACAGGAGAGAAGCCTGAGTGCAAATCCGATTTATACAAAATATAGGTTGCACTGTATTACAAATTGCTTGAATATTACCGAAAATCCTCTTCTTTCTGCCATCAATTATTGAAGAAGAGAATTTTCGGTAATGGTGCTTCCGACTGCTGTTCATAACGTTAATACGAAGAAATTCCCTTCTTTGACGTTTGCAACAGCGAGTCCAGCGGCAGAGAGAAAATGAATTCCAAATTGCCGGCAGTCTAAAGAGTTCCATAAAGTGAAACTTCCTTCAGAGGATTATCACTGCCCTCCGTGTTAACCCTCCATTCCCCATTATTGGAGGAAGTGAACGCGCACGATAAGTGACTTTAGAGGAAGCCCCCGCTTACTTTACATCAATAGCTTGTTTACTGTCGGCAAAAGCACCAATGTTTTTAAATTTTTGATAGCGGTGTTCAACTAATTGTTCCGAAGACATTGCCATTAATTTCAACAATGATTTGTCGATAATCGGACTCATTGCCGCTGCCTGTCCGGCTACATCCTTATGAGCACCGCCCTTTATTTCCGGAATGATCTCATCAATAATCCCCAGCTTCTTTAAGTCAGGAGCGGTAATTTTCATTGATTCTGCTGCTCTTTTTGCTAGCGAAGCATCCTTCCATAAAATAGAAGCTGCTCCTTCAGGTGAAATAACAGAGTAAGTTGAATTTTCGAGCATCTGAATGCAGTTGCCGACACCTAATGCCAAGGCGCCGCCGCTTCCGCCTTCACCAATGACAACTGAAATAACCGGGACTTTTAAGCCTGCCATTTCAAACAGATTACGGGCAATTGCTTCACTTTGACCTCTTTCTTCAGCTGCTTTCCCCGGATATGCCCCTTTCGTATCGATAAAACAGATAATCGGGCGCTGAAATTTTTCCGCCTGCTTCATGAGGCGAAGTGCTTTACGATAGCCTTCGGGATGGGGCATGCCAAAATTTCTGCGGATATTTTCTTTAGTATCCTTGCCACGCTGATGACCAATGACTGTTACAGGTCTGCCATTAAATTTCGCGATCCCGCCAATAATTGCCTCATCATCACGAAATGTCCGGTCTCCATGACACTCGAAAAAATTAGTAAATAATAAGGTAATATAGTCCATCGTCGTTGGCCGGTTCGGATGGCGGGCAATTTGGACACGATCCCACGGAGTCATATTTTCATAAATGTCTTTTTCCAAATTCATAAGACGTTTTTCTAATTTTTCAATTTCCACCGATAAATCCACATCCGCATTTTTGGCATAGTCTCTTAGTTCGGCTATTTTTTCTTTGAGCGTAATGATCGGTTTTTCAAATTCTAATTCGCCTATCACTTTTTCTCACCCCTAAGATCGTGAATATCCAATATTGTGGTGATACGTTCTTTTAAATCCAAACGGGAGATCACGTCATCAAGCTGGCCGCATTTTAACAAAAACTCTGCTGTTTGAAAATCTTCAGGCAGCTCTTCGCGAATCGTTTGTTCAATTATTCTTCTGCCGGCAAATCCGATTAAAGCTCCAGGTTCCGCAAGGTTATAATCGCCTAGTGAAGCAAAGCTTGCAGAAACACCTCCAGTAGTAGGATGCGTCATAATCGAGATTATTAATCCGCCCCGATCGCTGAATTTTTTTAGAGCGGCACTTGTTTTGGCCATTTGCATAAGGCTGATAACCCCTTCTTGCATTCTTGCTCCGCCGGATGCAGTAAAGATGATAAAAGGAAGAGACAATTCGTCTGCTTTTTCAATTGCCCTGGTGATTTTTTCCCCAATAACAGAGCCCATGCTTCCCATACGAAAAGTGGAATCCATAACCGCAATGACGACAGGAAAATGATTTACCTTTCCCAGCCCGGTAACGACACCTTCTTTTAAACCAGTCTTTTCTTGATCTTTTTCAATTTTTTGCAAATATCCCGGAAATCCCAACGGATTCTCTGATGTCATTTCTCTGTCCAATTCTTTAAAACTTGCTTCATCGAGAAAGCTTTGGATTCGTTCTTTCGCATTCATTGGATGGTGGTACTTACAATTTAGACATACTTTTTCGTTTTTCATGAGTTCTTTCGTATACATAATTTGCTTGCAATTCGGACATTTTGTCATGATCCCGGCAGGAACATCTTGCTTTCTCCCCTCAGAAGGAATGGTTGCATATTTTTTCTTTTTCGTTGATTTCGTAAAAATATCTTTCAGCAAGGTGAATCCTCCCTTGTTTGTTAGCTTCTAAAAAACATAAGTAACGTAGCAAGTTGGAAATTTACAGTAGAAGAGCACTCAGACTAGTTCTGCGTATTAGCAGAACTTTTGATTAATAAGGCGTGTCCAACCTAGTGCCCGGAAATATTCCTTAATTGCCAATAGTGATTTTTCACTGCTTCCTCATCTTTTAACAAGACAGACGTAAGCAATCGTTGATATTCTTCCTTATTTGGCTTTCTTATGTGAAACGCCAACGAATTGTAATAATCTTTTAAAATGACCCACATTTTACAGAATAAATAGTTATCTGCCAACGTCACAACTCGAAGAAAAAATTCATCATCTGTGAATTTTTCCTGTTCAACAAAATTTTTCAATGAAGTAAGCTCGTCCGTTTGTTTTTTTTGTATTATTAAGGATAGACAATTTAATTCAATAAAATGCTTTGTTTCTGTGACGGTATATTTTGCTTGTTCATCCCGCAGTATATAAGTACTAAGTAATTGGACGAGCTGGTTCCCGTGAAAATCGCGGAGAAATGTGCCTCCACCTCTTTTTGTTTCAATTAAGCCAAGCAGTTCAAGTGCCCGGAATGCCTCTCTGACGGATGATCTGCCAACCTGAAAACGGACAGCAAGCTCGCGTTCGGAAGGTAATTTGTCGCCTGGTTTTAAGCCCTCTTTCTCAATCAGTATTCTTAATTGCTTTACAATCTCGATATATATTTTTGAAAAAGTACTAGGCGATTCCATTTTATTAACTCAATTCCTTTATCATTTGATGATGACCTCTTCAACATAGTGAAGCTAAGGCAGATTTTCAATCAGATAGCTATGCCGCGAGCGGCACCTGCCGGCGATGAAAATATTTTACAGGCACTATTTTCAAGATAGGCAGAGGAATGCCCTGCCTGATTCCTCCGGTGAACAAGTTCACTCAATGAGGGAAAGTTCCCTTGTCATTGCCTTAATTTCATCCGGGTCAACTTTTTTGCGGGCAACTCCGGTTTCCATTGCTGCTTTTGCTACTGCAGCCGCTACTTCAGGGGCAACGCGCGGATCAAACGGACCCGGGATCACATAATCGGGATGAAGCTCTTCCTCTTTTATTAATCCGGCAATTGCGTTGACAGCGGCAATCTTCATTTTTTCATTTATATGTGTTGCCCTTACATCTAATGCACCGCGGAATATTCCCGGGAAGGCTAGCACATTATTCACCTGGTTGGGAAAATCAGATCTTCCTGTACCAACAACTGCAGCACCTGCTTCTTTTGCCTTATCCGGCATTATTTCCGGATTCGGGTTCGCCATCGCAAAAATGATGGCATTTTTGTTCATTGTCCGGACCATTTCTTCTTTCAATGCACCTTCGACTGACACGCCGATAAATACATCGGCACCTTTTATACAGTCCGCTAAGCTTCCTTGAATTTTATCCCGGTTTGTAAATTTAGCAACTTCTTCCTTAACCGGATTCATTCCAAGTGGGCGACCCTCGTAGATAGCCCCTTTTGTATCACACATAATAATGTCGCGTACGCCATAACTGTAAAGCAGTTTCATAATCGCAATTCCCGCTGCTCCGGCTCCGTTCGCGACTACCTTGATTTCTGTCATCTTTTTACCGGTAATTTTTAAAGCATTTACTAATCCTGCTACTGTTACAATTGCCGTACCGTGCTGATCATCGTGAAAAACAGGTATATTTGTTTCTTTTTTTAAGCGTTCTTCAATGATGAAACAATTAGGTGCTGCGATATCTTCTAAATTGACACCGCCAAAAGTCGGCTCTAATAATTTTACCGTTTCAACAATTTTATTAACATCGGTTGTATTTAAGCAAATTGGAAAAGCATCTACTCCGGCAAAGCTCTTAAAAAGCACAGCTTTTCCTTCCATCACCGGCATGGCTGCTTCCGGTCCTATATTACCAAGACCAAGTACGGCAGTCCCGTCTGAAACGACTGCAACCATATTTCCTTTCATTGTATAGTCATATACCGTTTCAGGTTTGTCATAAATTTCTTTACAGGGCTCTGCAACACCTGGCGAGTAAGCCAAACTTAAGTCCTTCTCGTTTCGTACAGTTACTTTAGATTTTGATTCTAATTTTCCTTTATGAAGGCGATGCATATGCAGTGCTTCTTCCCGTAATGTCAACACGGTTCACTCCCTAAAAATATTAAATTGTCTATTCACACGCATGATCCTACCCGAGGTTAGAAGGTTGGGGACTCGATTTCCCGTATTGATTTCTCCAACATCTGACGATTTCTATATGCCTTCTCTTGATATTTAACCTCCGGAAAGTGGTCAGACCAGTGGTTTCCCTTTAAACAATATAACATATCTTATTAAGTTGTAAAGCCACTTATTTAAGCTTGTTACATTTGGTCTATTCTTGTAATGAAGTTAGCAGTGTTGACAGACTTTATAATCACATTTTCCGCCCCGAGTAAACCTTCCAGCTCCTGCATAAATGAAACTGCCGGGTTGATGTGATACTTTTTCCCAAGCTGCGTGTTTTGTTTCGTTTTTTCATCATGAATGATAACCGGAACACACCCGCGGCTTTTTACTAAGATTGCCTTTACCATTTCCATTGTCTCTTCACGTACCAATAACTTTGGGATTTTTAAAAATAAAATTTGTGCCCCTTTTTCAAGTTTGGCAACAGCAGCTTTCGCCTCCATTGCCTGATGGATAATAAACTGTTTTTTCTGATCCCGTTCTTCCAGCTTTCCTTGGATCAGAACGATATTTCCTTTTTGCATAATCAGATTTATTTGCTTAAAAGTATTTGGAAAAATAACCGCATCCATTTCTGCGCTTTGATCCTGAATAACAGAAAAGGCCATTTTTTCGCCTTTTTTTGTGCGGATTTGTTTTACTTCTGTTATATAGATAAGACATTTTGCCGCTTTTCCTGCCTCATGTAATTCGGATAATAATTGAATATGCAGGGCGGGCATATATTTTTCATACGCTGCTAGAGGATGGTCGGATAAATATAAACCAAGCACTTTTTTTTCATACTGCAATTTTTCTTCAATTGTATACGGATCCATCTTTACATATTTCGGTTTTAAGGAAAGGCCAAACTCCGCAAATAGATCACTTTGATCTTTGTCATCCGGTTTGACAAGCTGGGCATGGTCGATTGCGACATCTAAAGAGGCGAGCAATGTAGCACGATTTTCGCCGAACTCATCAAGACATCCGGATTGTACAAGAGACACAAGTACAGCACGGTTGATTATTTTTCCGGAAGTCCTGATACAAAGGTCAAATAAATCGCTATAACGTTTTTCCTTCCGGTGGCGAAAGAGTTCCTTTAAGGCGGCAACCCCGATTCCTTTAATAGCGGCAAGGCTGAAACGTATCGCATCTTGTTCGACTAAAAAAGCAGAACCGCTTTTATTTATCGAAGGAGGAAGGATCGTGATTCCCAATTGCTTTGCCTCACGAATATATTGCGCAACTTTCGATTCGTTACCAACTGCAAAGGTTAAAAGAGCAGCCATAAAATGCAGCGGATAGTGGCATTTAAGATAAGCAAGCTGATAGGCAATGAAACTATAGGCAACAGCATGGCTGCGGGGAAAGCCGTAATTCGCAAAACGGACAATTAAATCGTAAACTTCATCGGCAGTTTGCCGTCCGTATCCTTTTTCAACAGCACCGTTGACAAAATGCCCTCTTTCCTTGTCGAGTATCAGCTTTTTCTTTTTGCTCACTGCTCTTCGCAGCAAGTCTGCTTCTCCTAATGTAAAACCTGCCAGCTTGGCGGCAATTTGCATGATTTGTTCCTGATAAACGATGATACCATACGTATTTTCCAATATCGGCTGTAAATCACGATGCGGATAATCAACATGTTCTTCTCCGTGTTTACGTTTAATAAACATCGGGATATGATCCATCGGACCGGGACGGTACAAGGCATTAACCGCAACGATGTCTTCAAAGCATGTAGGATGAAGCTGTCTTAAAACCCTGCGCATACCGGAAGATTCCAGCTGAAAGACACCGGAGGTATCGCCTCTGCTCAATAATTGAAATGTTTTTTGATCTTGCAGAGGTAATTGTTTCAATTCCAATCTTTTTCCGGTCTTTCGATAAATAGAGGTCAAAATGGCTTCCAAAAGCGTTAAATTTCGCAGTCCTAAAAAGTCCATTTTTAATAAACCAAGTTCTTCTAAAAATTCCATTGAAAATTGCGTTAAATAAATATTGTCATGGCCATTTTGGATCGGAACCGTATCAACAAGCGGTTCTTTACTAATCACAACACCCGCTGCATGGGTAGAAGCATGACGAGGCAGTCCTTCTAACTTTCTCGCTGTTTCATAGATCAGCCTATTTCGCGGCGATTCTTGAATAAACTGCCTTAGCGGGGCAGATTCCTTATAAGCAGATTCTAATGTAATTCCTAATCGCGAAGGAACACATCTGGAAAGCCTGTCCAGTTCCTTCGCACTTAACTGAAAAATCCTGCCAACGTCACGAAGCACCGCTTTTGCCGCCAATGTGCCAAATGTAATAATTTGTGCCACATGAAGCGTGCCGTATTTATTGGCAACATAGGCGATTACTTCATCACGGCGGTGATCAGGAAAGTCAACATCAATATCCGGCATCGACAAACGCTCAGGATTTAAAAAACGTTCGAACAGCAAATCATACTCCATTGGGTCGACGTCCGTTATATAAAGACAATAAGCAACAATTGAGCTTGCTGATGATCCCCTTCCCGGTCCGGTTAGGATATTTTTTTTTCTTGCAAAATGGATAAAATCCCAGACGATTAAAAAATAATCGCTGAAATGCATGTGCTTAATTATATTCAGTTCATACTGCAGACGTTCTTTATGCTTTTGCGTAATTGTTACATATCGCTCCTGCAAGCCTTTTTCGCAAAGTTTTTCAAGAAATTGTTCCGCAGTAACTCCTTCTTCGACAGGATATTTCGGTAAATGCCTCTTGCCAATCTCAATCGTAACATTGCATGCAGCTGCTATTTTCCCGCTATTTTCCAAAGCAGCCGTTTCTGTAGAAAACAAGCTCTCCATTTCTTTCAGCGTCTTTAAGTAATATGGCTGTCCACTTATTTCCCTATCTTCTTCCGAAATTTGTGTATTTTCCTTTATGGCAAGCAGACATTGATAAGCAAATGCATCTTCCTCATTTAAGTAATGCACCTCATTCGTTGCAACGACTTCAACACCCGCTTCCGCTGCAAAATGCAGCCATTCGCCGTTACGGCCATTCTCATCTGCAGAGTGATATTTTTGCATGGATAAATAGAAGTTGCCCTTGCCGAAAATTCCTCTGAATCTTTCTAATACTTCTTTCGCCTGTTCTTGTTTTCCGGCGAAAAAAGCCGTTTCGATTTCACCGGTTTCTCCCGGTGTTATCGCAATTAAACCGTTCGCATAATGCTTTAGCCATTTTATTGGAATCCCATCCGGCGATTTCGTTTGTACCGCACTTGATATTTTCAGTAAATGCCGGTAGCCTTCATTATTTTTGGCAAGCAGGACAAGCGGATATGCTTCCTCATTCTGACCGGCGCTCATTACATCAACCGTTAATCCGATGATCGGCTTGATCCCCTGCTGCAGACATTCTTTATAAAACGCCATTGTTCCGTACATGACATTGCGATCCGTCAGGGCAATTGCCGCATACCCTGCCTGTTTAGCATTTTCCACGAGCTTTTTGATAGAGACCGTACTGGTCAGCAGGCTGTAGGCGCTATACACATGCAGATGAATAAATGACATTCACATTCCCCGTCCCTTTCTTATTTATCTTTTATTATAAAACGAAATGGCGAAAAAAGAAAATATGTTCTCCTTTTATTTGTGTTGCCTGTTTTCCAAATTAATGTTCCCTGATGTTATGAAGCTTTTTTCTGCAGGAACAATTTGAACACATACATTTATTAATCTGAATGGAAGTCCGGCCATTTTTGACTTTTTTTGAACTGATATCCACCTGATAGGGATTATGACATTGAAGGGTAAAAAAAGTATTCATGTATGCGGTACTATTAAATAAAAAGACATAATCCGCCCATTTTGTCCATATGCTTTAATAAATGATTGTCCGTCAGGAGTCGAATCGATTTTCTCATTGAACTAATCGGGTTTTTCGGGGCAGTTTATCCCCCGCCTAACAGGATTGGTTTCACCTCCAATTTTGAGGCGGGGGTATTACTGCCCCTTAATCTGCGAACAGTTTCACTTTTTTAAACAGGAAAGAAGCAGATAGGATGGTGAATAATGAACGGGCAGCCTTTCTTTTCATCTCTTTTGGATAGTTATTTTATTGCGCTGGGAGTGTTAATCGGCGGCAGCATTATCGGCGGATTATCGGCGTTTTTAACAGGGAAACCACCTTTAACAGAAATTTTCCGTCTTTCGAATATGATCCGGATCTGGGCGATTGTTGCTGCGATCGGCGGTACTTTTGATGCTGTCTATAATTTTGAAAAAGGAATCTTCAACGGGGATACAAAGGACCTTTTGAAACAATGCCTTTTAATCCTTGCCGCTTTAGGCGGAGCGCAAACAGGGGCTCTGTTGATAAATTGGCTGACACAGGAGCATATTTCATCATGAGAATTCCCACCTATTATAGGCGGCCATCCTGGCAGCTTATTTTTTCAGGCATGGCAATAGGAGCGATGATTAGCTGGGGTGTTTTTTTATTTATACACGGGGAATGGCAAGAGGAATATGGTAAATTGATCAAAGAACAAGAGGTGCAAATTGAGAACCTCAACCGCGAAAAAAAAATCTGGCAGGATGAATTTGAAAAGTTAAATAAGCAAAACGAAGAACAATTGACCGTACAAGAGATCATCGTATACGTGACTAATTATGAAAAATTCCATCTCGATTTATTAAGCCAGCACGAAATTGAAAACAAAGTAAAGGAAGATATCAGCCTCTTGATCGCAAAAGATATTGAAACTGTATATAAAAGCCGCGGCCTTTTAAAAAAAAGTATCGAAAATAAGACGATTATCGTGAATGATAAACGTTATAAAGTAACGGTAACGGAATTAGTGATCTACACAACGCTGTCGGTCGAACTCAAACTTTCCTTTGCGGAGTAAACCAATTGATCGGATATTTTCATTTGCAGGTAACCTTACGTGAAGTTTTTCAGCCTGTTGATCCGGAATTAAGCGTTCCTCCTTCATCGCTTACACGTTTTGAAAAAGGAGTTGCAATGTGTCGGCTTATTTTTGAGTGAAAGTTACTTGCTGCACTTACCGATTCACTTACGTCCGAACCATTGCAATATGTCGGCATATTTTGAGTGAAAATCACTGCCGAAAAATAGCCGGCGTAAGTACTCCGGCTATTTTTTACGTGCTTCCGCAATTATTTTCGTATCCACTAAGATGAGATCAGAATTCTTTTTGTAAAATCGATAGCTGTCAAATATTCCTTCATCCGAATAAACAACGGAAAGTGCAGTTGTCGGTACAATCACCGTATAAGCATCAAACTCATCAGCCACTGCTTTTGCGGTATCAAGCGTTTTTCCACCGCCGACTCCGACAACAATCGATGCTTTCACTTTCTTGCCGACCGCAACGATCCGGTTAATTTCATTTGGAGATGCCTCTCCTTTAAAAATAACTTGCTCTGCTTTGATATTTGCTGTTTGTAAATGGTCGGAAACCTGATTCCCGGCAATTTTCCAGACAATTTTATTCGCAATGACAATTGCCTGATCTCCAACCCCTTTATTTGGAATACCATTGCCTATTACATTTTCCAGAGCAGAAATCAGTGGTAAACACTTCCCAAAAATTTCTCTTATGTTCCCCTTCTGTTCTCCTTCCTAAACATCAATAGTTTTGTTACAATCTCAGTGGTAAAACGTTAGAAACAGTTTCGAAACGAGGCTGTTTTCTTGATATATCCATTATATTTTGTTATTTTAAAATATTATGTTCATATCCCTGATTTAGGAAATACTGGAGGTTTCACTTTACATGACGCAAAAATTAGTGTTGCTTTTTATTTCAATTGTTTTGAATGCTTTTGGCAATGCTCTAACGGTAAAAGCCGCGCTTGGTTCCGCTCCTTGGACGGCAGCGGGTTTAAATATTGCAAACAGCCTGCACATCTCCGTCGGATGGGCATTAATCATATTAGGAACAACAACTTTGCTTTTAGATGATTTATTGAGACGAAGATGGAATAGAATGAAAGATATTTATAATTTTCTGTATTTATTATCCTTCGGCTACTTTATTGATATTTGGTTGTTCATTATGCAAAACATTGAAATGCATACCTATTTCTTTCGCTTCTTTGTTTGTGTCGCGGGAATCGCATGTATCGGAGCCGCCCTTTCCATCTATTTACGTGTCAACCTTGTCCTGCACCCGTTCGATGATTTACTAAAAATTTTGCGTGATCAATATTTCCACGGAAATGTTGTCCTTGCACAACGGCTTGCATTAGGAATCCCGCTATCAATCAGTATGCTTATCTGGCTGATTACGAAAAATCTTGTCGGTATCAACGTGGGAACTATTATAAGTTTCTTATGCCTTGGCTACTTCATTTTGTTTTTTGACAAATGGATTCATGTAAAAGTAAAAAGCATTCCTTAATATTTGCGGTGGCTTTAGCAGTTTGTATAAGCATATATCCGGCCGGGATCAGAAGGGTATCATCCAAAGAAATGACATAAATAAAAGAAAAGATCATCCAGCTAAAAAAGATGCCCCAAAAACCGAGGCATCCTTTTAGCTGATTAATTGAACTTTATCATTTGGCTGTAATAGTGTTAATAATGGTATATCCTCTTCTGTGACTTGTCCGATCACGTTCACCCGCTGATCCGCAGGTAAATCGTTTAACGTAATTTGTATTTCCCCTCTGTAGCGCCCATACAAATCATTGTCCGTCGTAATTGTACCTTTTGGACGCGCAGATGTTTTTGCGGGAGGAACACTTACCGAACTTCTTGTGTGCATAAACCGCAGCACATCGCGGGAAAAGTCCGGACGCAATTGATACAACTCTTCCTTTATAACGGTGCTGTTGATGCGGAGCGGAACAATCCGCTCCTTTTCATAATGGAGCAAATTTTCCAATAAACCTGCACCCGGGTCCGGATCGCCGATATATACGGCATCGATTCCGTAACGGAAAAGGTCCAGAGCACCTTGAAACGGATCTGCCTTCCGGTGTTTTTCCAATGTCGGCAGTCCGGCAAAAATTGGCCCTCTTTTTTCCCCTCTCCCCGGAACATAAGCGTAAATAGGAATATTCAATTGTTTAAATAATTGATTTTGCCGCTGAAAAAAGCTCTCACCCAGCCCCGTTTCCGGACGCGGATAAAAATTATGCCAGGCAATCAGTTGTTTCGGATCGAGCCCTTTTTCCAGAAGAAGCTCGATATCTTTTTCAAACAAAATACTGGCATTTACTGCAATTTTAAACGACTTCGACAGACTTACGATTTCTTCACTTGCAAAAAAATCATCTAAACGCAAGCCGGTCACTCCGAAAGCACGCAAGTCTTCAAACTTCGTAATTCCCAAATGTGCCGGGGTACGGTACGACACATCCGCATATACATCTATTCCACTGTTTGCGGCAATTTGCAACAGCATTTTTGCCCGCTCTGCTAAAGCGCCGGATTCCTCCGGAATATGCAAAGACGTAAATGCCTGTGTGACTCCTTTTTCCCCGGCCACTTTTAATCGCTCTTCCGCAAGGGGATCATTTAAATAAAAAGAAATTCCGATCAATCATATTCACCAGCCATGTCATCGTTAAATCCAAATAAGTAAGTGAAAATAAATCCGGCAATATAAGAAATAACAAGCCCAATTAAATAAAGAACAACTTCCCCGGTATTGACAAGAAATGCAAGCGGCAAACCGGAAACTCCAATGGCAATCGTTGCCACGTTAAATGCTGCTTGAAAAGCGCCGCCAACTCCTGCTCCTAAGCATGCTGTAATAAACGGACGTCCCAGCGGCAAAGTGACCCCGAAAATAAGCGGTTCGCCAATTCCAAGCAATCCGGATGGAAGCCCGCCGCCAATCGCTCTTTTTAATCTTGTTTTCTTCGTTTTCAAGTAGATGGCAAATGCAGCACCTACCTGGCCGGCTCCGCCCATTGCTAGGATTGGCAGAAGCGGATCGTCGCCAATCGAGTTAATTAATTCAAGATGAACCGGAGTAAGACCTTGGTGCAAGCCGGTAACAACTAACGGAAGGAAGGTTGCGCCAAGCACAAATCCGGCAACGACGCCGCCAACATCTAAAACAGCAAGCAGCCCTTGTGTAATCCCATCGGAAATTAAACCGCCAATCGGCATAAAGACAAGATACGTGACGATCCCGGTTACTAATAGGGCGACTGTCGGTGTCACAATGATATCCAGAGACTGCGGAACATAACGGCGTACCCGTTTTTCCACTAATGCAATAAATATACCTGCTAACAGCACTCCTATAAGTCCACCGCGTCCGGGAACAAGCGCATTGCCAAACAGGGTAATATTTGCAACAGCAGGGTTAATAATTAAGATTGCTGCTAATGCACCAAGTGCCGGTGACCCGCCGAACTCTTTCGCAGAATTCATTCCTACCAAAATTCCCAGATAAGCAAACAAGCCCCCGCCAATAGCGATTAAAATCGTTGCCAATTGTGAATCTGCCGCAAGCCAACCCGCCTGCACAACTGCCCTTGTAATCCCAGTTATGAGTCCGGATGCGACAAGCGCAGGAATCAATGGGATGAAAATACTTGAAATTTTTCGTAAAAATAACTTAAACGGCGTAGCATTTTTCTTTTTGATTTCCGCTTTTTTATCCGCTGCTTTTGCTTTCAAATCAAGTTTCCCGGTCTTATGAATCAAGGCGCCGAATTCATCTGCGACCTTATTTACCTTTCCTGGACCGAGAATAACCTGGATAGTTTCTTCTTCTACTACACCGATGACGCCTTCCACTTTTTTCAGTTCATCTTTGTTGACGATCGAATCATCAATTGGTGTAATGCGCAATCTTGTCATACAATACGTAAAGCTTTCCACATTTTCCTCTCCGCCAACATATTGCAAGATTTTTTCTGCAAGAATTTTATCTTCTCCTGCCATTTTGGTCTTCCCCCTTTTTCTCTCCGTTTAATAAAATAATAAAATAAATAATTCCTCAGCCAAATCTCAATTCTGAAAATTGCGAATTTTCATTATTAAAAACCATCACCCCCTCAAAGTTTTTCTTTCTTTTTGATAAAAGCAATTGCTTCCCTTGTCTTGTCAATATAATTTACTGTTTCCTCATACTGCTTCGTCGCAAGTGTCAGAAAAAGAATATCAATTAAATAAAGCTGTGCCAGCCTCGAAGAAGTGGCGCCGCTGCGAAATGCCGCCTCCTTGGAGACAGAGGTAAAAAGTCTAATATCGCCAAGCGAAGCAACCGAAGATTGGCCATATTGGGTAAAGCTGATTGTTTTGACTCCTTTTGCTTTTGCGAGGGACATTATTTTAATTACCTCTGGCGTTTCCCCGGAATAAGAAATTCCGAAAACAAGATCATCCTTTTCCGCATTTGCAATCAAGGTTGCGACAAGGTGAACGTCAATAAAGGCAGTTGCACTTTTATGAATGCGGAGCAATTTTTGCTGCATATCACTGGCAATAATATACGAAGCGCCAATACCGAAAAAATGAATATTATTTGCTGATAGGAGCGCGTTAACAGCCTTTTCTAATTCCTCATAATTAATCATTTTCTCGGTATCTCGGATACTTTGAATACTGTTGCTCGTCGTCTTTTTGACAATCGAATAGATCGATTCACCTGCTTCAATATCGCGATAGCCCTGCTCTGCCGAATTAGCCAGATCACCGGCAATTCGTACTTTCAGATCCTGAAAGCCATTTAGCCCCAGCGACTTGCAAAGCCTGATTACAGCGGCACTGCTTGTATCCGCAAGTTTACTTAATTCACTTACCGTACCGGTGACCGCCGCATGAGGATGCAAAAGAATATACTCCGCTATTTTTCGCTCTGAAGCAGGCAACTTGCTAACTAAATTTTCGATCATTTTTATCCCGCCGCCAGGCATATCTTTCCTTCCCTTCTTGATTCCGTTTATGATCACTTTTGATTCTAAAGGGGAACTCTTCCAACTCTATGTGAAGCTCAGGTTGGTTTCTTTATCATATGAATAACCGATTCCAATACTCCAGCTTGCTAAATATGTTCCATTTTGTTGTCTATCATCCACGTCAAAATGAAAAAAACTCACTGAAGATTTTTTTCAAAGTCAATTGCTTTTCGCACATATCCGTCTGCTTTTTCCAACAATCGGATTGCCTCTGCTTTTCCCACTTGCGCTTTTAACATAATGATTGCCGTTTTCACTTGCTGATCCGCCTTTTCCAATGTATCCTTTGCTTCTTCGTAGCCTGTACCGGTTACGTTGCAAATAATGCGAATCGCCCTTTCCTTTAATTTATAATTGCTGACATGAACATCTACCATTAAATTGTTGTACGCTTTTCCAAGTAAAATCATTGAGGAAGTCGATAACATATTTAAGATCATTTTTTGCGCCGTCGCTGCTTTCAGCCTTGTCGAGCCTGTTAACACTTCCGGGCCGACGATTACTTCAATGCGGTGCTCCGCTTCCCGGCTAATAAGGGCATTTTCGTTACAGGATAGTGACACTGTTTTTGCCCCGATGCTTCTTGCATAGCGAAGAGCACCGATCACATATGGCGTTCTCCCGCTCGCGGCAATGCCGACAACCGTGTCTTGCGGAGAAAGCTTCAACTCTTTTAAATCTTGTTCCCCAAGTTCCGGGCGATCTTCCGCACCTTCAACCGCTTTGACAAATGCATTTTTCCCGCCGGCTATCAGCCCTTGAACCATTTCCGGATCCGTGCTGAAGGTGGGCGGACATTCGACGGCATCCAGTACGCCGAGGCGGCCACTTGTTCCGGCTCCAACATAAATAAGCTTGCCGCCATTTTTAAAGGTATCGACAATATCGAGCACCGCTTTTTCTACCTCAGGAAGCACTTTTTGTACGGCTAATGCCACCTTCTGATCCTCTTCATTCATGATAGTTAAAATATCGCGCGGTTCAGCGGTATCAATATTCATTGTATTTTTATTTTGTGTTTCCGTTGTTAATTTTTTTAAATCGCTCTCCATCTTGGGGGCTCCTTCCGTTGCTTTTCTAAAGTTGCTATTCTACTAAAATTGTCGCAAATTTCCTGTCGCATTTTCTGCCTGTAAAATCATCTTAATTTATAGTAATAAATAGTTACGGATTGCCTTCGCCACTCCGTTCTTATCATTCGTATCGGTTATTTCATCCGCTTCTTTTTTTACGATTTCCGGGGCATTTCCCATCGCAATTCCCAATCCCGCGGCTTTTAGCATTTGCATATCGTTCACATTGTCACCAATTGCTGCTATTTGGGAAAGGGGGATCTGCAATTGTTGGGAAAGTTTCTTTAGTGCAAACGCCTTTGTCACAGCTTTTGGCGATATTTCCAAGTTTTCAAAGTTCCAGCTGCTGCTTATTTCAAACTCATCTGATAGCATTGTAATTTTATTCATTAAATGAACGGGTGATTTACTTGATTGAAAAATAGCTATTTTTGAGATGGAAGGGTTCATTTTTTTGAAATATTCCGCCCAATCATCTACCTGCAATACCCGGCACATGCTCCGGTAAGCCTCACATCGATCTGTCAATTTTCCGGATGCTGCAAGGGAAAGAATATTATTTTCGATCCAGTGCCGGTTGATGTCATTTTCTTCTGAAAAAAGCAATTGATCCCCTTCATACAACTGGATGTAAGCAGCTTCCGTTTTGCATAATTCGGTGAGGGACAAGACTGCATCATTTGGAAAAAGAGATTGCGTAAGAATTTCTCCAGCTGCTGTTTGAATCACGGATCCATTGTAAGCAATGATTGGTTCATTTAAGCCGATATATTCGGAAACCCACCTTGTTGACAAAGGAGAGCGGCCGCTGCAAATAACCACCTTTCCTCCCTGCTCCCGAAAGGAGCGGATTGCCCTGATTGCTTGCGGATCTATTACTTTTTCAGTGTTCAGCAATGTTCCATCCAAATCAATTGCCAAAAGTTTGTACTTCATTCTTATACCCATTCCTTTCGCTCAAGGCATTTTCAGGGTTTAACTTATCCGTTGGTTGATCGTGTCCTATTAAAATAATATTTTAAAAAATATATGTCTATTTTTGAAATAATATTACACTATCAAATTTTAATGTCAATCTTACAGTCAGATTATCTGACAATAAATTATTAAAAAAGCGCCTTCTCCCTTGTTTTCCTTGAAAAACTCGGAAGCAGACGCTTTTATTGATTGGTTATAAAACGATACATTCATTGTTCCTTGTGTTCCTCTTGATACTGGATAAAATCTTTTTTGCTCACAGTGATATAAATGAACATACATAACAAAATCACTATTCCCAGGAGATAGAATGAATTCCCGATAAAATAAGCAACACTTTCCCAATTGCTTACGTGAATATCCGTTTGGTGAATGAAAAATGAAAACCCCAAAAAAGAGTACATGGCACCATCCAAAATAACAAACAGCTCGACCACAAAAAAAACAATAAAATACCTGGGAATAAGTAAATATAGCAGTGCAGTGAATAACCCGAGAAACAGAAATGAAAAAAATTCTGTGACTGTATAACGGAGAATCATATAGCCGGTATGAAACAGGGATAAATCAATTTTCTCTTTATAGAGTCGATAAGGCAGTCCTTCTTTTGTCGGCCACGGATTATCTAAGGAGCCGCTCTTTATCCAGCCGAAAAAAAAGCCAATTGAAAAAACGACCAGTAAAAATACAAGAACAGTGATAAAAATACTCCCTATCATGACCGCAACAAAGCGGCGGCGCTCCTGAAAGCGGAAGATACGAAGGGAATCGGTCATTGGCGGAACCACGACTGAAAGAACAACTAAAAAAAGCGGAAATAACAAAAAAGAAAGCGTTGATGTCGAGAACCAATAGTTCATAATATCGGGGATCGAAATGAAACTTTCGAGTAACCCGTCCACGTCTATCATCGCAGTCACACCAAAAAGGAGCAGAACGAGGCAAAGCCATAATCTCCACTGCGATTTTTTACAATCCTGAAATAATAACCTCATATAATTCATTAGATACACATTTTTTCACTCCCGTTACTAAAAACAAGTGTACCGGTATTTTCTTTGCTTCTTTTCGCTGATAGCCTCCTCTCCAAAATAAGACTGATATCTCTCAATAACGTTATATATAAATACCGGTACCATAATGCTTGGAATTACTTTTTATCTTTATTTATTTCAATCGGATCCAGTTTTTGATAGGAGGTGAGATCCTTGGTAAACGTATCTGCCGCTAATCCTTTATCAATATTGATGCTTTGCGTAGTAATGGAATACTTCACTTCATTATTGGCATCAAAGCTGCGAAAATCGAGAGTGATTCCGGTATTTTTCTCCACAACCATTTCGAAGTTCCCGCTTAAACTTTCTGACTTCCCTTCTTGTATAACACCTGTCAGTTTATAAGCGGGCAAATCCAAAAAGGTCACTTCTTCCATTTGCCAATCCTCAAAGTTTGTTAAAAATACAATAAATTCAGAATCAACAACGAATCCTGCATACCCCGTAAATTCAGTGTCTAATCGCACTTTCCCAGAATTTATTCTTTCCGAAGCACGGTATTTTGCAAGTTCAGGGTCTTTAGGAAGGGGTTCCCATGCGAATTCTCGGTAAGTATGTGACTGTTCATCAAAGACAAGTTTTTTCTGTTCAGTTCCTAAAAAAATGGTAGTTGAAGTTGCGGTATTATTTGTCAAAACGGTGCCAATTCCATTTTTATTTTCTGTATCGACTGCATATTTAAAACCTGTTACTTGATTCATTTCTCTGTTATATATTTCAAATTCTCCGGCAACGTCATGAAAATAGTCAACAGAATCGAGCATTTTAAGAAGCAATGCTTCCTTTTCCGGGTGTTCAATGCTTTGTTGCTTTTGTTCCTTGACTTCTTCTTTGTACTCCTGCACTCCGCTGTCCTGGAAAGCATCCGGTTTAAATCTGTCCAAATAACCTAATTCTAAAAAAATATAAGCGATAATGACAAAAGCTATGACACCTGAAATGACTAGCTGTTTCCCTTTCATATTTTAAACACTCCTCCGGCCATTTTAACCTCACTTTGCTAGTAATTTAACGACAGCTTATGCTTAATCATCGAATTCTCAGTAGCTTCCAAGAGATAAAGATCGGCGTTTGTATCTGTGGTTACACCCCATTCTTTTTGCATCGTAAAGACTAACACCAACTCTTCGGTGGTGCCGGGTAAAATACTGTCTCTCGATCTTTCCCGATTCGCCGGATGCTCTATAAATAGTTCAAAGTTTAACATGTTGTTAATTTTATTACTGCGAAGATGAAAACGGTCATACGGGACATTTTTTGTTTCTGAGCTATCATTTTTTACTGTCAGCGGCACCTCATAATAAATCCATTCCTGTTCCTCTTTTACAGACGGCTCTCCATATGTTAAAGTAAGTCCATCTCGTGTAAATCCCTGTCCGGAATGTTGCGTTTTTTCTATGACGGCGTAATTTTGATAGGGTTCGTTTACTTGGTTATAGCGGTATACACTAAAAGAAATGAACAAAATAATAAAAATAAGTGTCGGGATCAGCCACTTTCCTTTATTAGACAACCTCATGACCAATCACCTCGTGGCCGATGATTTTGCCGGCATCAATCTGGTATATTTCATCGGATACAGAATCCAGTGATTCACGGTCATGACTGGCTATTAAAATTGTCTTGCCCGCTTTCTTCATATCGAGAATAATTTGATTGATCCTGTTAATTCCTTCTTCATCCAATGCGTTCGTCGGTTCATCTAAAATAATTAAATCGGGATTTTCCATGATTACCTGGGCAATTCCGAGCCTTTGCTTCATTCCCAGTGAATATTTTTTAAATTTCCGCTTATCTTGCGGATCCAAGCCAACCTTCCTGATTGCTTCTTCGACCTCTTTTTTTGTTACCTTCCGCCGGATATAGGAGAGCAGCGTCAAATTTTTTATTCCAGAATATTCCGGGATAAAGCCGGGATTTTCAATTAATAAGCCGAGATTTTCCGGAAAAGAAATATCTTTACCGATTGCTTTGCCGTCGACGGTGACCGACCCGGCAGAGGGGCGGATAAGTCCGGCAATCGCGCGGAACAGCATCGTTTTCCCCGAACCGTTTCTTCCCCTGAAGCCGTAGATTTTGCCTTGCTCTAATTCCAAATTAATATTATCCAATACTTTAAGACCTTTCATGGTTTTCGATAGATTCTTTACAATAACATAACTGCTCATCTTAACTTAGTCCCCCTCTTTCGGAAAAATATCCATCTTCTTAAATAGCATATAACCGCCACACACGACTGCTAAAAGAACGAACGCGATATAAATAAAGAGCAAACCCCATGAATATCCGATTCCCGGAGCCATTGCCTCATTCCGCAAAATCATGCTATAGCTGCCCGGTAAAAAGCGGCTAGTAGAATATACGGAAACAGCAAGGAGGGCGGCAATCACAAGAAACGCATAAATGGGCCGCATAAATACGGATAAAACTGCTTGGATGATCACAGTGAAAACAGTCATGCAAAACGGTAGCAACAGCATGTGAATCGTAAATGCAAATAGACTCAACTCTAAAGACAGCTTCGGTAAAATTTCTTTTTCCCCATAATCACTCCAAGCAGGTGAAAAAGATAGAAAACTGAACGAAAGCAAGGCAGTCATAACCGCAATTAACAAATACATCGACAAGACAACAACAACGGCAAAGATGAGCTTGCTTATCCAGATGGAAAAACGGTGCTTTGCCCGAATAAACAAAAAAGACGATTGCTGAAAAAAGTCTTCGCGCATATACCCTCCGAAAATAAAAGGACCGATGATTTGCATAAAAAACCAGGGAACAGGAAACTTTGCCCCCGGATCTCCCGGCATTTGGAATTCTTCACCTTTAAAAACAGGAAATAATAAATCTGTATATGTAAACGTTGAACGATTGTATCCGACAATCGGCGCCGACTGTATTAAATCATAAAGAGAAAACAAGAGCATCATAAGGATGACACCCATTGAAAACAACCAGCGATAACGGATCGAATAAAATCCGAGCATGATGTCTCTCTGTAATAATGATAAGATTTCTTTTCCCATTATCTCGCCTTCTCCTCTGTTTGCTGAATAAAATCTTTCCTTGCAACAACGAAGTAAATGGCAACACATAAGACAACAATCAAACCAAGGAAGTAGTATAAATGCCCGAGAAAATATTGAACATTTCCCCAATTTCCCAATTTAACCTCTGCATGCCGTAAAAACAGCGAAAAAAGATACATTGCTTCAATCGTATTATCGAGAATCGCAAACATTGATACAATTAAAAAGACGATAATATAGCGGCGGATCAGTAAATAAAGCAATGCTGACAGTAAACCGATAAAGAGAAACGCGAAAAATTGCGTAACCGTATAACGGAGAATCATATAACCGCTTTGAAACAGCGCTAAATCCACATTCCCCTCAAACAGTTTATATGGTTTCCCCTCTTTCGTCGCCCATGGATTATCGACCGTTCCGCTTATAAGCCAGCCATATAAAAAACCAATCAGGAAATAGATCAATAAAAAGATAAGAACGGTTAGTAACACTGTAAATAGGATAGCCGCTGCAAGCTGATTCCTATTGCGAAAGCGGAACAGACGCAACGGATCAAGAATAGGCGGTAAAACAAAGGAAAGTATCACTAAAAACACCGGAATTAAATATACATATATATTTTCCTTTTGAAATAAATATTCAAAAACATCAGGAATCGAATCAGGATCTTCAGGAAAACTGCCGACTTTTATAAAAGTAATTGCGCCAATGAAAAGAACGGCAATACATAACCAGATTTTCCACTGTGCCTTCTTCCAATCTAAAAAAATCAGCTTTACATAATTAAGCAAGAACACGTTTTTTCACTCCTATTATATAAAAGAGTGTGCTGACGATCATCCCGATGCCAAAAATCAGCATTGTAACCGGAAAGGAGATATTTGGAGCGCCATATTCTAATAAAAATAATGTTGGTTTTAAAGCATTTGTACCAGTAAAACCTGCTATTAGCGAAAGAAGCATTTGAACTAAAAATCCGGATACCAAAATAACAAAGCGATTATAGGCAAAAAAAGAAATACTTAAACTGATTGTCGCAAACATGCCAGCAAATATAAAAGCCAATGCAACGAAAAACAGCATATGTATGAAAGGATGGCTGTAATATAAATCAGGAAAAAAAGAACTCGTCGAATCTAATGGTATCAAATTATTGATGACTGGATCAGGTTTGATATTTGGCACAAACATAAAGGCAAAATAAATATTAGCCAATAGCGGGATCGTGATCACAACACCAGCAAAAAGAAAATTCACAAGATATAAGCCGCGAAAGTATTCTTTTATTTTCCCTTTTGTCAGAATCGAACGAAGGTAGCCCGACTGTCTGTCTCTTGCAAATGTATCGGCAAACGGAAGCGACACAATAATGGGCAATAATATCCAAAATAAACTGATAAGTCCGGACTTTATTCCAAATTCAAACCATTTTGTATATGGTGTAAACATAACTCCATATTGCAAATCATTTTGTAAAGGAATAATTTCGGATTGTACATGATAAAGGGAAAGAAAGAGTCCGACAAATAAAGCAAAATAGAAAGACCTTCCTGTCAGGATACGGCGGAGAAGAAATTGGGTCATGGTGTACCTCCTTTTGATTATACTCCGCTAAGAAATAATGTTTACTTATATAGTAAATATGATTGAAAAAACAAGCGAAACAAAAAAGAGGAGGCTGGACACTTTTTAAATATTGGAATGTCCAGCTCGATTATTAAGAAACTTTCTTATAAAAATTATACTTCATTTACCTTACACTATCCGGACTCCATACGCCAGATGCACGATAAGTTTCATTTGGAACACCACGGGCTTTTATACGCACGCTTACCGGGGTTCCATACGTTTCGGCTGCATAATTTATCAAAAAATACTCTCTATTAGCAGATATATTATAGTGGTGATTATGTGATATATCAGTTCCGTTAAGTAGTGCCACCCATGCTTCGTAAACACCTGGACCACTAATACTAGTAGCCTTCATATAAGCAGAAGTTGAATTTAGTTTATCTCTCGGGTCGGTTTGGTTAACAACACCAGGCATAAAGAGGAAGGAAAATGGAGTATCCTGGTGATTACTTGCTGCTTGCGTTTGCTGAATTCCAAAAGCACTAATAACAAGTCCAAAAATTAACAATGAAGGTGCAAAAAATTTTTTCACATCAAATTCCTCCTTGGGATAATCGTCTTTTGTTATTTCCCGGATCTTGATGTGTGAATTCATAGTTGAAAGGAAAAACATAAAAGATTTTGAATTTTGAAAGTGTGTAGCAATGAAACAAAGTAAAAAGAAAATTCAATACAATTACAACTGTTACAATTTCCAAAGCTTCAAGAGACACAAGTTTCAACGAAATAAATCCAAATGGCCAATTTTTCTAAATTGCTTAAGAG